>JAXMLA010000285.1:0-1718 GCA_034370465.1 Desulfuromonadales bacterium | reverse complement strand
CAAAATTATCGGTAGAGCGGTTTTACTCCTCTCTTTTGCAATGAGGGGGCGGGGGAGATTTTGCCAAAAAATGATTTCCTATTTTATCCCGGTTGTGTATAAATATAAACACGCGAACCGGGGGAACAAAGAAGAAAAAACTTGCGGAGGCCTTGTCAATCATGCGCCGAGAACAAGCTGACCTCAAAGGTCGAGGCAGAGGAACCAACCAGACAAAGGAAACCATTGCAGAGGCCCTATCGCTTTTGACTGCCGCGTTAGAAGCAACCGCGGATGGTATTCTTATCCTCGATAATGACGGAGCAGTTGCCCTGTGCAATAAAAAATTCCTCTCCATGTGGAACATCCCGGAATCGCTCGCCTCGAAGCGGGATAATAAAAAAATGCTGGGTCATGTGATCAATCAGCTCAAAGACCCCCAGGACTTCTTTGCGGGGATCAGGAAAATGCATTCGATGCCGGAGGCAGAGACTCATGATGTTCTGGAATTCAGGGACGGTCGCATACTCGAGCGTTTTTCCCATCCTCACAGGCTGGGAGACGAGATTGTCGGCAGGGTGTTGAGCTTCCGTGATATTACCGACCGCAGGCGGGTGGAGGGGGAAAACGAGCGTCGTTCCCGGCAGCTTGCCTTGCTTCACAAGACGAGCGTGGAAATGACCGCCGAGTTGAACCTCAATGCGCTGCTCCAATCCATCGCCCAGCGTTCGTTGAACCTGATCGGCGGTCATTACTGCAATTGTTATCTCTACCAACCTGAACTGGATCTTATGGAGCGGGTGGCCAAGGCCGGTAAGGCACCGTTTACCTCTGGTCTGACGCGCCATCGGGGCGAAGGTTTTGTTGGTCAGATCTGGGCGACAGGCGCTCCGCTGCTCGTTGATGATTATCACGCCTGGCCGGGGCGAAAAAGGGAATATGACGGTTTCCCGTCCCGCACACTGGTGGGGGTGCCGATCCGTTGGCATGAAGAATTCCTGGGCGTTCTTTCTGTGATGGCCTTTCTGCCGCACAGGTACAACCAGACGGACATGGAAATGCTCGACATGTTTGCCACACAGGCCGCAATTGCGATCCGTAACGCGCGGCTGTACGAAAAAATAGAGCAGACAGCCATTACGGACGACCTGACGGGACTGTTCAACCGCCGCGGTTTTTTTCAACTTGGCGAACGTGAATTCGAAAGAACATTGCGTTTCAACCGGCCCCTGACGGCGCTCATGCTGGACATTGACCACTTCAAGATCGTCAACGACACCTACAGCCATGCCAGCGGCGATCAGGTTCTTCGGGCATTGTCCGATTGTCTCCGCCAGAACACCCGCGGGATAGATGTTGTGGGGCGATATGGTGGCGAAGAGTTTGCGCTCCTGATGCCCGAAGCATTCCTCCCGGAGGCGACCCAGCTTGCCGAACGTGTCCGTCAGTCCGTTGACGCTCTGTCTATTCCAATCTCTGCGACGCAGGGAGATTTTCCGCCATTCAATATTCATATCACCGTGAGTATCGGTGTTGCCGATTTAACGAACAATGTGCCCAGTCTGAACGATTTGCTCAATCGAGCGGACCAGGCGCTGTATTGCGCAAAGGCCGCCGGACGCAATCGCGTCGTCACCTGGATGGATGGAGGCAATAAGAAATAGGGCATTATGTCAAAGCAAGCCATATCCGGCCTTTCCCTAACCAGAAGGGGGTTTTTGAGGCATTGCGGCACCGGC
>JAXMLA010000284.1:0-7912 GCA_034370465.1 Desulfuromonadales bacterium | reverse complement strand
CCCCGTTTTCAGAACAACGATGGCCGGGAGGGGGTAAGCGGCGATCACGCGCTCCAGAGAGATCGCTTTACGTTTCGCCTTGAACGCATAGTGCTTGGCGATACGCAACAACTCCTCCGGGGTCACCTCCTGCTGGAGGCCGAACTCGCGCAGGATCGCCCGGCTATCGACATCGACGCGATTAATGCGGGCAACGACTTCAAAGGCGATCAGACCGGTGATCATGAGCCGACCCCTTCCTGCCAGAAGCGCAGCCGCAGCGCCTCAGCTCGCCGCTGCAGATCGAGCAGCTCCATCTCCAGTTCCTGTTGCTGGGCCGCGATCGCTCGCTCGATCAGTGCCGCCCGGTCGATGAGCCCCTGCCGACCGAGTCGCTCGCTCGCGTCGACCACCTCCGCTAAAGCCTCGCTCCGCGCGCGCCGGTGTTCGGCTCCGCCTTGATAGGCGCGAAGCGCCTGCTGCAGCGAGCCGATCTCCTGTTGCAACTCGGCAGCGCGCTCCTGCCGCTGCAACGTCACCCTCTGCCTCTCCTCCTCCAGCCTCGCCAACTTCAGCCGGTCGCGCCCGCCGGAGTAGAGCTCCCAGCGCAGCACCAGACCGACGCCGGCATCGCGATTCTCCAGCTCCACGAGGGTGCGACCGGGACTCCCCTGATCGGCGCCATAAAGGCGGTAATTGCCGGTCAGCGCCAGAGAAGGGAGCATCTCCCGCCGGACGGCGGAACGCTCGGCGTGCAGACGGGCCAGCTCCTCGTCAAAGATGCGCAGCTGCGGCAGCTCTTCGCTGGCGATGACGATCTCCGTCCCCCCCGGTTCCGGCAACGGCATGAACTCCACGGTAGCAGAGGGATAGACCGCACCGGTGAGGGCGGTGAGCGCCAGCAATGCCTGCTCCAGGGCGAGGCGCTGGTCATCCTCGGCCATGAGGTCGGCGGCCAGTTGCAAAGCCGTCTCCTGGAGCTCGGCCTTACCGATCGTCCCGGCCGCTTGCAACTGCTCGCGGGTATGGAAGAGTTCCTTACGCAACCGGGTCATGGCCGCCAGGGCGCGTAGTCGGCGCTGGGCGAGGAGCCCCTCGGTCATGAGGTCGAGCGTCCGGCGGCGCAGCTGGTGCAACGCCTCGGCCCGGCTCAGCTCGGCAGCGCTGATCCGGTGCCGGGACTGCGCCATCTTCTGCGCTCTGGCGCCAAAGTCAAAGAGGAGGAGACCGAGCGAAGCGCTGAGGGAGTTCTGCCAGGTGGAGTCGGCATCGGTGCTGACCGAATCACCGACGCTGACCACCCCCCCCTGGCCATCGAGCGCCCAGCTGTAGCCGAAGTCATAACGGAAATTGAGGGTCGGCAGATAAGCGGAAGCGGCCTCTTTCAGCTCGATCCTGCGCAGGGCAATATCACTCTGCGCAATCTTTAGAGCGAAGGAGCGCGTCATCGCCTCTTGCAACACCGCCTCAAACTCCACAGGTGTTGTGCAGGCGGCGGGTGGATTGACGGCGCGGAGGAGGACGAAGAGCAACAGAATCAGCAGAGACCGGCAGCAATGACGCCCCCCGGAGGGAGAGGAGAATAGAGTCATAAAGATCACATTCAAGGGGACCGTCGGCCGGGAGTAGCGGCCGACGGTCGATCACATTATGGACAAGGAAAGATTACGCGGCACGCGAGCTGGCGACCAGGGTCAGCAAACTGTCGTCCTGGTGCCCGCCATTAAGGGGGGAGAGGGCGATCCCTTCCCGGACCGCATAGGCGGAGATCTGCTGCACGATGGCGTCGATATCGGCGGCGCTCAGCAGGGAATCGGTCGTGGCCACGGACTTCTCTCGGCGCTCGTCATCGTGGCCATGCCCCCACGACCAGTGTTTGTCCCGGTGGTCCGATCCGCTCCTGCGCACCTGCTCCTGCAGTTCGTCCCAGTCAAGGGTCGTGCCGTCGGCAAAGGCAAAGGCGTCGAGACGCTGGTCGCGCGTCGTTTCGAACCAGTCGTCGAGCGTGACTTGATCCCCCCCTTTTTTGCCGACGGCGATGACCAGATCGTCATCGCTCCTCTTCAGGGTCAGGTCGGCGACCGTGATGCCGGTGCCGAAGGAGAGGGTGTCGTGGCCGACGCGATCGTCGAGTTTGATAGTGTCGTGGCCGTCGCCGCGAGCAAAGAGGAAAAGGTCATCTCCAGCGCCGCCGTAAAGGGTATCGTTGCCGCGGCCGCCGACGAGGATGTCGTTGCCGGCGAGACCGCGCAGGGTGTCGTTGCCGCCGAGACCGTAGAGGGTGTCGTTCCCCTCCCCTCCGAGGAGGGTATTGTTGTGCTTGTCCCCGGAAACGACGATCCCGTTGTTCTGCGTCACCGTCAGTCCGGCTGTCGCCGTAGTGCTGAGCTGGCCGTCAGTCACCTGATAGGCGAAGGTGACGTCGCCGCTGAAGTCGAGAGGGGGAGTGAAGCTCCAGCTGCCATTATCGAGATCGACGAGGGTGCCGAGATCAGCGCTAAGGGCGGAGATCGCCAGAAGATCGCCATCGACGTCGCTCATATTGGCCAGGAGCTGGGCCGCGGTGATGGTGAGAAGGTTATCGGACGTAACGCTCCCGAGCGAGAGCGGGGCAGCAACGAGCGGCGCATCGTTGACCGGGGTGACGTTCACTCCGGCCGTCGTCGAGATATCGACAACGCCATCGCTCAGCTGATAGTTGAAGGTGACCAGACCGTTGAAATCGCTTGACGGCGTGAAGAGCCAGGTGCCGTCATCGTTGTCGATCAGAGTGCCGCGGTTGGTGGCGAGATTGACCACCGCGAGAGGATCACCATCGCTGTCGCTGGCATGAGCCAGAAGTTCGGCGGCGCTGATCAGCAGAGAGCCGTCTTCGAGCATGCTTCCCAGAGCCACCAGACTCCCGAGGAGCGGGGCATCGTTGACCGCCGTAACCTCGAGAGTGGCGGCGGTGATGATCGCGACCACCCCATCGCTGACCGCATAGCTGAAGTTGACCGGTCCATGTGCGTTGGCGTCGGGCTGATAACTCCAGGTGCCATCGTTGTTATCGATCAGCGTGCCGCTGTCAACAGTCAAGTTGAGCACCGTGAGGCTGTCTCCATCACTGTCGGAGGCATTGGCCAACAGTTCGACGGCGCTGATCAGCCGATTGCCATCTTCGAGGATGCTTCCCAGATTGACTCCAGTGGTGATCGTCGGCGTTGTATTCCCGGTGCCGATCGCCGCGACAATTTCGGCCTGATCCCAGCTCGGGGCGGCATCGAAATCGAACCCTTCGATCTGATTGAGCGCATCACTTTGCAGGGCATTCTTGAGGATCAGGCTTCCTGTTACGCCCATCACGTTGATATGGAGGTCCATTCCGACCGCAACCAGCCGCAGATCATCCGGGGTGATGCCATCACTGAAGCGCACCCGGTCGGCGGAACTGGTCGCCGCATCGCTGGCACCGTCCTCGATAACGATCTGGCCGGAACTCCGGCTGAAAATATAGGTATCGTTGCCATCGCCGCCATACAGGAAATCATCCCCGGCGCCGCCATTCAGGATGTCGTCTCCGGCATTGCCGAAAATGCGATCTTGCAGTGCGGTGCCGGTGAGGAGGTCATTGCCGCTGCTGCCGACAAGATCAAAACCACGCGCCAGCAGTTGGTCGTAGCTGAGGAGCGTTCCGTCGGCAAACTGAAGGAGATCGATGGCGCTCTGAGCGAAGGGATCGTCGGGATTAAAGTTCTCGATGTGGATCTCGTCGCCAAGGGCGCCGGTGCGGATCAACAGCGAGCCGAGACCGAGCCTGAGATCAGCGGCGGTGATGCCAGCGCCGAGGAGTAAGGTGTTCCTCCCGGTATCGACAATATTCAAACGCCCGTCGCCGCGCTCGTAGAAGTAGGTATCGTGCCCGGCGCCGCCGTTGAGGATGTCATTTCCCGGTCCGCCGGCCAGGAAATCATCGCCATCGCCCCCGTTGAGCACATCGTCACCATCGCCGCCATAGAGGGTGTCGCTCTCCGCATCACCATTGAGGATGTCGTTCCCGGCCCCCCCCTCCAGGTAGTCCATACCGAGACCGCCATGGAGGGTATCGTTGCCATCGTCCCCCCAGAGATAATCGTCGCCGTCATCGCCAAAGAGGGTGTCATTGCCGTTGCCGCCGATGAGTTGATCATCATCCGCCCCGCCAGAGAGGGTGTCGTTGCCGTCCTGGCCGAAGAGGGTATCGAACCCCGTGCCGCCTTCGAGGTTATCGTCGCCGCTGCCGCCGACGAGGTGGTCATTGCCGGCATCCCCCCGGAGGGAATCATTCCCCTCTCCGCCCCAGAGCTGATCATCCCCCTCGCCACCAAGCAGGATGTCGTTGCCGCCGTCGCCATTCAGGTAATCGTTGCCGATCCCACCATCAAGATAGTCGTCCCCCTGCTGATCGGCAGGGAGATTACTGGCATCACCGACGAGCACATCATCCCCGGCACCGCCAAAGAGGGTGTCGGCGCCTTGTGCTCCAACCAGGGTATCGTTCTCGGCGCCGCCGTCGAGGTAATCATCGCCGGCATTGCCATAGAGGGTGTCGATGCCGTCGCCGCCATAAAGGATATCGTTGCCATTCCCCCCGTAAAGGAGGTCATTGCCGGCCTCGCCGTTGAGGAAGTCGTTGCCGTTGTTGCCATTGAGGGTATCGTTGTCGTCGCCGCCATAAAGAGTATCGTTGCCTTCGCCACCGCGAAGATCGTCATTTCCGGCTCCGCCATCGAGAAAATCGCCGCCGCCGAGTCCCCAGAGATGGTCGCTGCCGCTGCCGCCGAGGAGAATGTCGTCGCCGTTCTTCCCCTCCAGAAAGTCATCCCCGGCGCCGCCGTCGAGGAGTACCGGCGCTAGCAGGTCGGGCGCATAGCTCTGAGGCATGGAGGCAAAGTCAAAGTATTGGTTTATGCCGTTCGGGGCCAGGGTCGGGTGGCTATAGATCGCTTCGTCGTGCTGACCGGTCACACGGATGGTGTAAGTCCAGCCGTCCCCACGGACCGAATCTCCCTGAAAGATCTTGTCGCCAGTGATCGGGTCGACGGAGTAGTTCTGATAAGCCAGACCGAGATAGCCGAACTCCTGTGATTCCGGCGTCAGTTGATACTCCTCCAGGGTGAGGGTGCGTAAATGGGTCGAAAAATCCTGCCAAAGGTAGAGGGGAACGTTGGGGCTGGTAATGTCGGTAGTCAATTGCGCTTTCAACTCCCAGCCGGCGCGGACAACATCATTGCCGTCACCGCCATAGACCGTCGCTTCGCCCCGCAGCGTTGCGATAAAGTCATTCCCGGCGCCGGCATCGATAATGTCGCTGCCATAGTGGCCGGCAATCACGTCGTCGCCATCGCCGGCAAAGATCAAATCGCTACTGTCGCTACCGAGGATCTGGTCATTGCCGCCGTTCCCATAGACGGTGCGGGCCGGGTCCGACAGCAGGTTGAGGTAGTCTCCGGCAGCGGTCCCTTGGAGGATAGTAACGGGGGCGGGATTAGGGGTTATCGTATCGACCAGCGTGATACCGAAATCGCCGCTGACCAGCTCGGCCCCCAAATCGATGGAGCCGCCGCCGGGGATCTGTAGTTGCCAGGTATCCGTGTGGATCAAAACCACGCCGTTGTGGTCGCTCCAAGTGGAGGTCGCACCTGCGACCGCTGTGAAGAGGCCGCCTACAGTGAAGGTTTGCGTCCCGTCGTTGATGCGGATAGTGCCGCCCAGCAGGCCATCGGCCCCGCGACTCTCGATGAGGGTGTCGTGACCCGCGCCGCTGGTGAAGTAGTAGATGTCTTTCCCCTCCCCGCCGATCAGGGTATCGTCACCGGCGCCGCCGTCGAGGATGTCGTTGCCGTTGCCGCCTTCGAGGTAGTCGTTACCGTTGCCGCCAGCGATCATGTCGTTGCCCAAGCCGCCATAGAGATGATCATCCTGGTTATAGCCGGTGAGGACATCGTTCGCCAACCCGCCGAATTCAATGTGTCGGCGATTGAAGTCCCAACCAACCGCAGGCATGCCCAGGAAAAATGACGATCCGCTCGCGTGGTCTCGAAAGGTGATCTCGGGAATATTTTCGCCAATGTAGGGATTGGTTTCCATAGCATCCGCGTCGGTGGCAGCGACCTGCATCTGCCAGTAGAGCATCTTGGCGCGGTCGGTCAGGTACTGCTCGCTCAGCGCCCCCTGGCCGGTGGTGAGGTTGCAAAGATCGAGTTCGCCATTGCTGTTGTGGGCGGTGTAGAGGGCGGCATCGCCGGTGATGACGAAGGGGTTAAGATGGGTCAGTGCGTAGCGGTAGGCAATATCGGTCTGGGCGCGGGTGCTCAGGGTATCAGATGAGAGGTCAGCCAGCGTGGTAACTTGCAGCCCTTCCTTGGGGAGAACATCGCGGATCTTCTTGATACGCTCATAGAGAATGCCACGATCGCCCCACTGTGCCTCGGTTATAGAGACATAGTCAGTTACGAAGAGTTCCCCTAGGCCATTGACCAGAGTTTCGAAGGTCCCCATCCTGTTGTTAGCCGCCACTTCGAAGAGCGGGTTGAGTTCAGCCAGAAGATCGCCGGGGGTGCTTGTCTGTAAGCGCGGGTCGAGGCGTATGAAGAGATCGTACACTGCCAAGGCGTCGGTCATCTGCTCTTTACCATGCCCCATGGTATTCCCTAGGCCATCTTCGATCATTATTTCGTTATTGGTGCCTTGCTGCATCAGCCCATAGGGCGCATTCATGGTGGTGACTTCCCACCCTTCCCCCCCATACAGGTTGAGAATTTTGGAAGGATCGAACTCATAGCCGCCACCAAGGCTAGCAAAGAGATTGTCAATATTGCTCTCGGCGTTACCGCTCAGACCGGCGAGCAGTCCGGTGGGATAGCCGGCGCCGTTAATGGTGACCGCTTCGGCGCCGGCCTCGGGGAAGAGGCGCGTGAAGGCTACGGACAGATGCCCGCCCAGACTGTGACCGGTGATAGTGAGGGGAATAGTACCGGAGAGCACTCCTGCCCCTCCGGCGCGCTCGTCGTTGAAGACAACCGTCGATTTGCCAAAATTAACCACATAGACCAACCCGAAGGGATCGTCGATGACAACATTACCTGGCTCGCGGAGCGAACGCTCGTACGGCCCGGCGATCCCGCCGGGGATCGCCAAACGTTCCGTCTGCAACAATGCTGTCGCGCTTACCTGTAAATCGAGATAAGCCGCCTGGTAGGTCTGCCCCTCCGGTGTATTGATGCGTTGCCAGTCATTGTACATGGCGACGATCTGCCTGATCGCCAACCCGTCGGTGACGATGTCGCCAAGATCCGTCAATAAAAGGTCGGCAAGTGGATTTCCCGGCTCGGTGCCGCGCGGGACGTAGACGTATTCGCCGTTCATCTTGTTCTTGAACAGCGTCGCTGAAAAACCGCTGCCGGTGTTTGCCTGATGTGAGACCACCTCCCATTCGGCGACGAAGTCGGCGGCTTGGGTGGCGGAGAAGTTGCCGTTGAGTTTGGCTTCAGGTTTGAGAGCCTCTTCAACTAAATCGATTTGTGAGTAATTGATTTCATCGAAAAGGACATAACTTGCTTCCGCTAATGTCGCTAAATCATTAAACTTACTTGCACCGCTCATTTTACTTCCCTCCCTAGTTGTTTATACGCCAGCCAATAATGCTCAAATTCCTGTTTGTTTGGGATATATGGTTTCTGTTTCACCCAGAACCTATACAGCTCTTTATCCCCGGAATAGCCTGCCCAAACACTGATACGCTTAACTACCGGTTCATTTGTTCTCAGATCGATAACTTTTTCAACTGTGAGGCCAACAGGGAAAATTCTTGTTTTTGTTTCTTGATGCAACCAAATGAACCGTTCATTTAATTGAACTCCTTGAGTTACGCTTTTAGGTGAACGCTCCCGCCAAGTCAGCGTCTCCGCCACGC
>JAXMLA010000283.1:0-1455 GCA_034370465.1 Desulfuromonadales bacterium | reverse complement strand
CGCAATACCGCTGATGAGGAATTAATCCGAAGCGTCACACAGAGGGTCAGCCAGTGCGACCGCTGTGGCGCCTGCCTGCCCGTTTGCCCCCTCTTCGGGGCCAGGGACGTGGAATTGTCAAGCGCGCGGGGCAAAAACGCGATCGCCAGGGCCTTGGCCGGGGGCGGGATCGCGCCGGGAAGGGAGGCGCTCGCGGCGGTCAACTTCTGCCTCCTGTGCGGGGCCTGCGTCGAGAACTGCCCGAGCAGGGTCAAAACCGACGAGGCCATGATCGACCTGCGCCAGTTTCTCCTGGACAAGACTGGCGCGACGAATCTGAAATACCGGGCCGTGGGCGCCTTCCTCAAGAGCAAAGGCCTGGTGAAGCTGGCCGCAGGCGCCCTCTCGCTCCTGCGCCGCCTGGGCCTTAACGGCGTCTTTCCCCATGGAATGGCGCCGGAGGAGTACACCCGGGCGCATTTCCTCGCCGCCTTCGCGGGACCGGCCGCCCTCGGACAGCGGGCGCCGTCGTCGGATCTGGCCGTCACGGCTGCAACGAAAGTGGCCTATTTCTACGGTTGCGGGATGCGGATGATGTTTCCCGCCGCCGCCGCCGATTCCCTCGCGATTTTAAAAACCACGAGTCGGGTCGAGAGAAGGGATAACGTCTGCTGCGGGTTGCCTCACCTGGCCCACGGTCTGCGCGGGGAATTTCTGGAACTTGCGAAAAGAAACATCCTGCTTTACGCGGATGATGATGTCGTGGTCACTGATTGCGCGAGCTGCGGCGGCGCCCTCAAGAATCTGGCGTCCTTCTTCGCCGATGATCCGGAATGGAAAGAACGGGCAGGGGCTTTCAGCCGCAAGGTGATGGATCTGACGGAGTACCTCGTGACCGTGGGCTACCAGCCGAGGCGGAAGGTACAGGCAACCTTCACCTACCACGACCCCTGCCACCTCCTGCGGGGACAGGGAATCGGGAAAGAGCCCCGGGACCTGCTGAAGGCGACCGGTGATTTTGTGGAGATGGAAGAAGCGGGGGTCTGTTGCGGCGGGGCGGGATCATTCCACCTGGATTATCCCGAAATTTCGGCGAAGATTCTGGAGAAGAAGCAGCGAAACATCGAGCAGACCGGCGCGGCCCTGGTCGTCACCGGCTGTCCCGGCTGCCTGATCCAGCTCGCGAAGGCGGCGAAGGCGAGCGGCGGCAAATTCCAGGCCCTCCATATCAGTCAGGTAATCTGAGGCTTACAAACAGGAACATTAACGACGTCGTAAAAAGCGACCCACGCCGCCCGGCGGCCCCATATCGGCAAGTAACCTGCGTTTAAATTTCGGAGCGCGTCCCTCCAACGAAAAAACTAATTACATAATATCAAGATGTAGATGTAGTAGATGTGGAGTTAGGGCTCGTAAAATTATTAACGTTACAAATTACCTTTAGGACAAATGGAATAGTTCCAGTCGCCATGAAAA
>JAXMLA010000282.1:0-8217 GCA_034370465.1 Desulfuromonadales bacterium | reverse complement strand
GCTGGAAAATATTATCCGCCAGGCCGGCCACCAGGAGATTACCGTTCTCCTCGTCGGCGTCAATCTGCGGGTCGCCCAGGTCTTGGGCAAGCTCGGGGTGATGCCGCTGGTGCACGAGCAGAACCGGCATGCCAGTCGCCTGGCAGCGTTACAGCAGGCCACGGAAATCCTGGGGTTGGCGCCGTCGCCCATGCTGCCGGAATTATCAAAGCCGCCGGTTCTGGTCTGTCAGTCCTGAGCTCAAAGGTCGAGTTAAAGCCGGAAAAGGCAGTCTTGACAGTGGCCGGTTCTGCCGATAAGGTTTGGCTTTGAGTCTTGCAGAAGGATGAAGGGGCACGCGATGAATCGACTATTTAAAGGCCACATGAAATTTCGCAGTGAGGATTTCGCCAGTCATCGCGAACTCTTTCAGCAGTTGAGCCGCACTCAGGACCCGCATACCCTCTTCATCGGCTGTTCTGATTCGCGGGTGGTGCCGAACCTGATCACCCAGACCCATCCCGGCGAGCTCTTTATTGTCCGCAATATCGCCAACATCGTCCCCCCCTACCGCCAGACCGAGGAGTACGTCTCCACCACCTCGGCGGTTGAGTATGCGGTGCTGGTCCTCAAGGTCGATACCATCGTCATCTGCGGCCACTCTAACTGTGGCGGCTGCGCGGCGATGAATCTGCCGGATCACGAGCTGGCGCATATTCCGCATGTGCGCAAGTGGCTGGAACTGTCGCAGGAGGTCAAGGGGCGGGTCGATCGTCTTCTCACTGAGGAAGCGACACCGGCCGCGCGGGAGTGGTTGACCGAGCAGGTGAATATTCTCGTGCAGATGCGCAACCTCCTGACCTATCCCTACATCAAGGAGAGGTACGAACGCGGCGAGCTCGATATTTACGGTTGGCACTACATCATCGAGACCGGCGAGATCTTCAACTTCAACGACGACACCCAGGAGTTCGAGCTGCTGAGCTAAGCTCCGTCAAACATCGGCAAAGAAGAAAGGGCGACCCCTGCTGCGGGCCGCCCTTTTTTATTCCATTGAAAAAAGGACTACTGAGCCGTTGCCACCTCGCGCTGCAACGTGACCATATCGACCACCGGCAGGGTCGGAACTTTGCTCAAGCCATAATCCCTGGCGAGATCGATATCTTTCGGCACCGCACTCAGCAGCGCTTCGGCAATTTTCTGATCGGCTTGACGATAGCGCAGTTTCGCTTCGATCGTCAGCTTCTTGCTCCCTTTCGGTGCCGTCACCCCGTAATGGACGTCGCGATAGCCCTTGGGGGGGATGGTTTCGTGGCGGGAAAAGGCAGTAATCACCCAAGGATCGACGGCAAAGTGCATGTCCGGTCCCATCCCGTCCGAATTAAAGAGCCGGGCATCTTTAGCCAGTGAACCGTCCGCTTCGACCCCCCCGGTTGAAAGGATGACCTTCCCCTTTTCGTCTTTGGCCGTGACCTCCAGCCACATCTGGCGGATATTGGTTAACGAGGTCGGGAGGTTATGGCCGGCGCGCACATTCTTGACCCGCACCCGCACCTCCGCCAGCCCTCCTTTGCGGTAAACCGGTTCAATCTCCAGTTCGGCGGCGCTCTGCAGGCGCTTGACTGCCATATCATACTGATGCATCAACCGCCCGGCCTGCTCCTGGTCGCCGGCTTTCTCCGCCGCCTGCGCACCGAGAAAATAGAGGAGATAGTTGGCACCGTTGAAGTAATGCCGGTAATCTTTCCGTTCCGGTTTGACCAGACTATCCGCGACCTTTAAGAAGGTCTCGCTGCCGACCATGTGGCAATCCTGACAGTGAATATCATTCTGGGAGTAAAGGCTGTGCTTCCACTCATGATAGGTGGCTTCAATCGGGAAGTGCTTGTCGTAATGAAAGACCTGATGACAAGAGGCGCAAATATCGGCCTTGGCATGGAACTCGGTTTGCTGGCATTCATGGAAACCATTACCGCAGCCCTCAGCGGGTGGGCGGGCACCGTGTTTGATCAGTACCGGGCCGTCCGGGCGATCCTCCCCCGGTTTGATCACGAAAGAACCGTTGCCCGGCTCTTTGGTGGGGGTCTTGTCGTGGTTGAGGCCACTGATCGAATGGCAGATATCGCAGGCAACGCCGGCCTTGGCCACTGGCGACAGGCCGCTGACCCCCGGCCCCTTGATCTCGCCGGTCACCACCCCGGCCGGGGAGTGGCAGCCTTCGCACTGGCGGGAAATTCCGTGCCCCACTGCCTTGACCGCTTTGTTCAACTCTCCTTGATAAACCGGATCGATGAAGGCCATGCTGTGCAGCGAGCCGTTCCATTCCTGATATTTGTCGGCGTGACATTCGCCGCAGGTTTGCGGATCGGTAAATTCAGCGGCTGATTTTTCGTAGACGATAAGGGACGGATTGAACTTGAAGAGTTCGAGGTCAACCTTGAAGGGGGACGCTGATGCCATAGTAGCGCCGCAGACCGTTAGTACCGCGAGCAGGGAAACGAAAATCGTTTTTTGAGCCATGGCCTTTTTCTCCTTGATAGGGGAATGACGCGCCAATCAAGATTATAAGTAAATAATCATCAAGTCAAGGACAGCTCATCGCCGCGAAAAATTGCAGGATTCCTTTGCCGTAAAAAACTGTTATAATTCGCCACCAGTTACGTCCATTCATCCGAGGAGGTTCCCATGCCGATTCAGCCGCCATCCGATGCCCTCTTTGCCCAGCCGGCCCTGGAACCGATGGAGTTGTTCGGGCGGATGCGGGCACTGACCATCGCCCGCAACTTTTCCGGCACCCTGCCGGTCATCTGGCAGTGCTCCGACGAAAGCCAGGGGATCAAACGCGCGCTCTTCGGTTATGCCTTCGACTGCCCCTCCTTCAATCTCGGCCGCGTCGGTGCCCTGCTCGACCCCACCCGCCTGGCGACCGCGGCGCATCATGGCCACGATCTGGTGATCTTCGGCGGCAGCCATCTCGGCGCCCACGAAGAAGGGGGGCTCGGCTATATCGAGCGGGTGCACGGTCAGGTTTCCCCCTGCTGCGGCCTCCTGTGCCGGGTGCTGCAGGAGTATCTCGAAGTTTATCAGCGCGCTGCCCTCTTTATCCGACTACTGCGGGCTCCCGAGGGATTCCTCATCGAAATTCCTTACAAATACCTCTTCCGTAAACCGGCCGGGACGACCGCCCGCATTCAGATTAATCTTGGTCGTTTGACTGACGGCGAGCCCCTGCACGATTCCACTCTTGGCAAGGTTTATCATCTTCATCCCGCCCTGATTGAAGCGCATGCGACCGAGCTTGCCAGCGTCACGGCCGAACCGAGTCCCATCGGCGCGCTCCTCGGGCCCGGCCTCTTTAACTTCAGCAAAGCCCTCAATGCCGAGAGTCTCGATCCGCGGACGATGCTGGAAGTGGGGATTTTTGATTTCTGGTCCGATATCGTCACCTCGCCCAACCCGCACCGCCGCCTCGCCAACGTCAACACCTGGCGGCAGTTCCACCGCCTCGCCGCTTATCTCACCGATGCCTTCAGCGGCAAAAACCGTAACGTCCTCGTCGTCGCCGGTCTCACCCTCGACCATTCGATCCGGCGCAATACCGTCATCCCCCAGTTCGCCTGGCTGATGGAGCGGGAATCGTCGCAGCAGGGGCATTATCTCGATCCGCCGACCGTCACCGAACTCCTGGCATCACAGCCAATCTTTCGCCCGCCGAAGAGTTATCTCGAATATGCCGGGGCTTCTTAAGGACGCTTGCTCGCGGCCCAGATCTCAAAGCGCTCGCGCGCTCCCTTTGACAGGATTTTGTTGAAGATTTCAGGATCATTCAGATAAAGGCAGTGGCGGATGGAGGAGTACGGAGTGAAGATTCGTTCCGGGTTTTTGGCGATGAAGTCGTCGCGATATTCACGGATGATCTTGAGATTTTCGAGGAGGCTCTGATGCAGGTCAGCGCGGGTGAAGTTGGCGTCGAGGCGAAGAATGTCCTGCACAAAGTCGTCGACCTTGTCATCCTCGAATTCAAACTCCTTGAAAAAATGCCCGGCAACGCGCAGGAAATTGAAGGCGTTGACGATCTTTTCGCTTGCCGGTGCACTGACCGCTCCATTTTCGCCTCGTTCGGCGACCGAGTCACTGACCGGCGCCGCCGTCGCCTGCTCAATCAGTTCGGCGGTGGCGTTGCGGATCTCCTTGAACTCGCGATCAGCGAGTTCGAAGAGGGCCGAGAGGACGTTAATGCGGCGCTTGAGTTCGATGGGGATCGACTTTTTGTATTTGATCTCGTGATCCAGGACGCTCCAGGCATCCTGAATCAATGAACGGATCTGCACCTCAAAGGGGCAGTCAGCAAAGGCGAGATATTTTGGCTGCGCCGCCAGATCGTCCGGCAGGGCGAGATCCATGTGCAGGCCCTTGTAGCCGAAAGAGTCCTCGGTACTCTCGATCGCGGCAATCTTGTTGGTCACCTCAATGAGTTTGAAAGATTGGGTGAGCAGCTGCGCGACACTGGCGATGCGGTCTTCGTAGAGACAGATGATGCGAATGCCGATGAGGTCGGAGAGGTAGTGTCTGATTTCGTAGGCTTGTTCATCCGCTTCCAGTCGGCTGCGGTACTTGCGGTCAAACTTCTTGATACACTCCTCTTTGTCCTTGACCCGTGCCTCAATTTTACTGACAGCATCGCCGTCCCCCTGCTTGAGGCAGGCGGTGATCAGACTGACGTAAGCATTCTTCGCTGTTTCGAAGTGTTGCCGGTTGCTGTCGTAGTATTTGCGGAAGGCGCGTTCTTCCCGGTCAAAATCGAGGGAGGGCATGGGTCTTTCCTTGTCGTTTAATGTCGGTTGGGTCCTTGCGGCGCCAGCATAACAGGCCGCTGCCGCACTGTCAAAAAGAGGTTGCCAGTAGTGGCGCCGCCGGCCGGGCTATTGACGCGCCGGGATAATCGTATTAGGTTTCTTGTTCCTTGGGAGCTTGACGAATAGCGGGATTTCCCCACCCCGGTCAAATTTGCGATTGAACGTGCGACCGCCGACAGGACACTTATTGTGCCGAATAATGTTAACGATTTTATCACGTTTGTAACGTTTCTCTTCTACGGCCTGGTCTTTTTTACCGCCGGCGTCGCGATTACGTCCAAGGTTACCCGTAGCAGTAAACTGACGATCGCCCGCCACCTTCCGCTCTTTGCGCTCTTTGCCTTTGTCCATGCCTGTCACGAATGGCTCGTCCTCTTTCTTTACCTGGAGTGGCCGACCCTGCCGCCGCACCTTTTGCCGATTATCAGCGCTCTCCGCCTCTTGCCGGCATTTGTCTCCTTTGTGCTGCTCCTCTTCTTTGGCCTCAGCGTGCTGAAATCTGTTTATCCCCGGCACCGGGGGAGACTGAACCTCTTTGCTTTCTCGTTGTTGACACTGTTTATAGCCAGTATCATGACGCAAGAGATTGAATTCACATCGGATTTCTTCCGTTTTGTCGCATTGCGCATGCGCAACTTCATTGCTTTTCCCGCCGCCCTCCTCGCCGGCTTCGGTCTCATCGGTTATGCCGGCACAATCCGCAGCCAGAATGACAAGGTGGCACGAAATTTCATCGCCGCCGGATTTGCCCTGATCGCTTACGGAATCTTTGCCGGATTGGTTCCGACCGGTGTCGTCCTCTTGCCGGGTTTGCGCATCGAACTTTTGCGCGGAATCTCCGGACTCTTCATCCTGCACTTCCTGATGAATGCCATGCACATCTTCGACCTTGAGCGGGAAGCCCAGATCGAGGAGCGGTTGCAACGCTTCGCCCAGTCGGAAAAGCTTGCCTCCCTGGGCAAGCTCGCCGCCGGCATCGCCCACGAAATCAACAATCCCCTGGCCAATGTGTCGCTCAATGTCGAATTATTGAAAAAGACGCTGGATGCGACCGATGCCGGAGCCTCATACACCAAGCGCTTCTCTGCCATCGAACGCAATCTCGATCGCGCTTCGAAGATCGCCCGCGAACTATTGACCTTCTCCCGCCATGACGATCTCGGAGTGCATGTCGATCTCCTTGATCTCAACGAGGTGCTGCGCAATACCTTGACCCTCCTTGGCCCCCGACAGCAGGATTTTCACTTTGTCCTGGATCTGCAGCCGCTGCCGCCGGTGCGGGGGATTGCCTGGAAGGTGGAAGAGGTCTTTCTCAATATCCTGATCAATGCGATGGATGCCAGCCCCGCCGGTGCACCGATTACTGTCGCCTCGCGAAGCCTTGGGGACGAAGTGCTCATCGAAATTAGCGACTGTGGTCCCGGCATCCCCGCCGAACATCGCAACGCCATCTTCGATCCTTTCTTCACCACCAAGGAGGTCGGGGTCGGGACCGGGTTGGGACTATCGATCTGTTTCGGCATCATGGAACGGCACGGCGGACGTATTACTGTAGCGAATGCCGTACCGGGTGGCTGCATTGTCACTCTGACTTTCCCGCAAGGAGCCCGCGATGGCGCATAGAATTCTGGTAGTCGATGATGATCATGAACTGCGCGAAACGATCAGTGAGATACTGGTCGATGCCGGTTTTCTTGTCGCCAACGCCAGCAGCGGCGAAGAAGCCTTGAATATCCTGGCAGGGCAAACTTTCGATCTGGTGCTGCTCGATATGATCATGCCGGGACTGGGCGGCCAGGAAATTCTGCCATTACTGAAGCGCCAGGCGCCCCGCACCCGAATCATCATGATCACCGCCTTTGCGACCGTAGAAAATGCCGTCGCCGCCATGCGCAAAGGGGCTGATGACTATCTGACCAAACCCTTTAAAGTCGACGAGTTGCTGACCACCGTGCGTCGCAGTCTGGAGGAAGCTCGGCTTCTTGATCGTGGCTTACAGGTGGAGAAGGACAGTACCTTCAGTTGTCTGGCCAACTCGATTCGCCGCGACATTCTCAAGCTGATCGGCCGGGAACAGCGGCTCCGCTTTATGGATATCGCCCGCCATCTCGATATCGAAGACCATACCAAGATGAATTTCCATCTGAAGATGTTACGTAGTGCTGATCTGGTCAGTCAGGATGAACATAAAAATTACGTCCTCACCTCACAAGGGGCAAGAATTTTGGCCTGCCTTAGTCAGATAGCAAAAGACAACTCCCCGCAATAACTGCTTTTCTTCCTGTCTGTGAAGAATCCTTCACCACTTGTGAATAATGGTGAAGGATTCTTATCTGGAACGCATCTCTACAACTTTGATAATAAATATCTTGATGATCAGTGCCAGAGGTTCGCGCTGAAATTATACAAAGGAGGCAACATGAAAAGATGGCAACCCCTTCTGGTGGGTTTTGCCGTGTGCCTGTTTGGCATCAGTCTGGCCGAGAGCGCTCTGGCGTTCTCGATTTCGGGACGATCTAGTACCGAAATCGAATGGTATGACAATGCCGACGGAGACACGGCCGTTCCCGCCTACGAGTATCTGTTGCTCAACGTCAAGGACATTGATGGCGCCGGCCTCAATTTTCGCGGTTACGGCCGCATTGCCGATGACCTGGCCAACGAGGTCGACGTTGACAGTCGGCTTTACTACGCTTATCTCGAAAAGCGTGCATTGCTGCCTAACCTCGATGTCAAGCTCGGCCGCCAGTTTATCTCCACCACCGCCGGGGCTTCGCTGATGGATGGACTTTATCTAAAAGTCCGCGATCTCGGCCCCTTCAGCTTGACCGTCTTTGGCGGCGGTGATGTGTCCTACTACGCCGGCTACAATGCCAAGGATCTGATCGATGGCGTCGAACTCACCGGAAAGTTCGATAACCTTCAACTTGGGCTCTCTTACATTCAGCGCTGGGAAGAGAGCGAACTCGCCAACGAACTGATCGGCGCTCACGCCAATTACGAGTATCGTCAGATGTTCAGCCTCTTCGGGGAGGGCCAGTTCAATTACCTCTCGAATAGCCTCTCTTATTTCAACGGCGGCTTCGATTACCACCGTGACCCCGACTGGTCGTGGCGCGCCGAATACCTTTACTCGCTCCCGGTCTTCTCCTCAACCTCCATCTATTCCGTCTTTGCGGTCGATGAATATCAAGAGGTCGCCACCGAACTCACCTTTCGCCATGGTCAGGGCGTAAGGTCTTTCGTCAAATACACCCGGGAAATTTATCAGGATTTCAGTGACGCCAATGTCCTTGAAGGCGGGGTCGAGAAGATCCGGACCGATCGTTTGGCCTACTACCTGGCCGGCGTACTGCGCGAAGGGAACGATGGACAGGATCTG
>JAXMLA010000281.1:0-23654 GCA_034370465.1 Desulfuromonadales bacterium | reverse complement strand
ACCAGGGCGATTTCAAGGGTCATGTTGCCACTCCATGTTATATGCAGACAGACATGAAGCATCATTATGAAAATTGGAAATAAATCAAATCTTTTTTGTAACTATTCAGCTCCCCCCTTTGAAAAAGGGGGGCCGGGGGGGGGGGATTTGTCTTTGCGACCAAGCAAATCCCCCTAAATCCCCCTTCTTCAAAGGATTCTTCATGTTAAAAAAGCTCTTGCCATTATATGTCAGGGCTATCTATACTGAGCTACAATTGTGGTAAACGGAGGTGATACGATGGCAGCCAGTACATCGATACGGATCAATCAGGATCTTTACGAGAAAGCCAAACAGGATGCAACCATTGAGCATCGGACGATTGCCGGACAGATCGAATTCTGGGCACGCGTCGGTCGCGCGGCACTTGATAATCCCGACTTGCCGGTCAGTTTTATTGCCGAGTCCCTGGCCTCACTAGACGAACCGCGTGATCAGGCTCAGCCTTTTGAGCCCAGAAGCCGGGTTCAATAATGTGGGAGGTTAAGCAGACCCGGCGCTTTGCCCGCCAATATAAGAAGCTGCATGACAATACGGCGACAGACGTTGACCTTGCGGTCGAATCGGTGCGACAGAATCCCGATATTGGAGAAAAAAAGAAAGGGGATCTTGCGTCACTGCATGTCTTTAAGTTTCGCAGCGGTGGCCAACTCTATCTCCTTGGTTACACACGAGAAGAGGATATTCGACTGATCTATCTTGAAGCTGTTGGTCCCCATGAAAACTTTTATCGCGATTTAAAACGATAATCACCGATCGCTTTCCAATCTCGCCCAAACATTTATCCCTCCCCGTTTTTTCAAAAAAATAACCATAGACAAGTAACCTTTGGGCGGCGGGGCGTAAGCTTTAAAAACTAACGCATCACAAACAAATGGCCCGGAAGATCATTTCTTCCGGGCCATTTGTTGTAAATCATACACAGGAATAAATACCTATGGGCAAGTCCCAATCTTGGGATCAGTACCTGCTGTACAAAAGCAGCTTGTATAGGGGGCCTTCATAGTGATGTTATTTGCGGAGCGAACATTTTGCGAGATTATTACATCAAAGCATGTACTCGCCGGGAGATAATTGGTCTGACTAAAAGTAAACATAGTTTTATCGGCGGATACTGTTATTGTCGGAGTATTAGCGACAAAATCACTCACGGGTGGATCTGAATTGAATTTAGCTGGGTCTAGCCCTGGCCATGCACCATTAACTGGATCGACTACTGACACATTTCCTATATTAATTAATGCTGTTTCCATCGGGGTACTAAATTTTACAGTAAGAACTGCACCAAAATGGGCGGCATCTGTTACTGTGCTGTCAGGGGTCGTCCACTCAACGTTCGGCGCTTCATCTTCGTAATCACCACAGCTCGCCAAAATTACACTGCCAAGCAGAAGTAAAATAAGAAATAATTTTTTCATGGTTATCTCCTGTAAAAAAGCCTCAATTCACTGCGATGATTAAAAAGTAAAGTTCAGCTCAACCGTCAGATCGGATCTGTTCAGCCGAAAGTCGTCGTTAGCAATCTCAAGATCAAGAAAAGTCTTGCTCTCACTCTTCGGCCAATTGTCCGGGAGACGCCAACGGATACCAACGACCCCGGCGTAACGCTTGCTCAGCTCCAGATCATTGGAACCAGCGGTGGCATCACCAAAACTCAAAGTCGGGCCAAAATAAAGACTGGCGCCCTCAAGTTCAAGCTGCGCCATAAAAGCTGCGGACGCTTTAATCATATCTTCAATCTCAAAGCCATTGTCATCAAAGGGCTTCAGCACATAGCTCGCCTGAACAACCGGACCAAGCGACAAGATTCTCCCTTGATAGATCGGACCACTGACAGAAGCACCGACAAAGGGGACCGGACTGGAGGAAAAACTGACGCCCGTGACACTGTCTAAATCCACAACCCCACCGCGAAGACCCAGAGCCCAATCACTGCCAAGCCCGAAACCCACCTTGGCATAAGCAGTTTTCTGCCGAAACATGCTATCTCCGCCAACCGACCAGGTATCATGCAGAACTCCGCCGCCCACCCCGAGGGAAAGCTCACCCGCAGTCAAAAAGGAACGGACCGGACCGAAATGCTCGGCGCGGGCAGATGGAGTCATGATTCCACATACAACGAATAGCGCCGTCAGAAACAAAGCCGTGATTTTTTTCATCGTGTCTGGCTCTCCTTGAATAATTAAATCTTCTAAATTTTCGGAAAAATATCACATTAGACGTTGTGCTGCAATAACATAACGGGCTGTAAATTCAAAGTAAAAAACTCGAATTCTTTACTTTTCTCCGCGACTGACCATGCTTTTTTGTATGATCAGCAAGGACATATAATCAAGAGCTTTTCCCGACAAAGAATTCAGTTTGGTGACAATTTCCTCTTGATCAGAGCTGACCCGGCGCACATAGACGGCACTATCCTGCAAGCCGAGCTCGGTCAGCAAGGCCAGGATGGCGTCAAAACGCCGATGCACTTTCATCAGCACCACCGTGTCAAAGTCGAGCAGAACCTGCCGGAGCTGATCGGTTTCGTAGGTCGCCGGCAGAATGGCGATACGGTCAGAAGCCATCCCCAGCGGGATGCCGGCAGCAGCGGCAGCAGCCAAGACGCTGGAGATACCGGGGACGATCTCCATCGCTACCTCTGGATAATCCTCTTTGAGAATCCGATAGATATAAAGGAAGGTCGAATAAAGGAAGGGATCGCCAATAGTGATAAATGCGACACTGCGACCGGCGCGGGCGTGGGCGGCGACAGTGGCGGCGGCTTCGCGCCAGAAGGGGAGGAGATCCGCTTCCTCCTTCTTCATCGGAAAGACTTGTTCGATGACGAGCTGACGGCTGCGGTCGAGATAAGGTTCGACGATGGAGAGAGCAAAACTCGCCGCTTCGGCCTGTCCGGTCGGGGCGCAGATCACATCGACGCTGCGCAGGATCCGCTCGGCTTTGCGGGTGATTAATTCCGGGTCGCCGGGGCCGACGCCGACAGCATAAATCAGTCCGTTCAATCGTTTTCCTTTTTGGCGGTGATGATATAAACCGGATTCTGCGCCTCGAACATGCGGTATTCAGTCAGATTACGGGTCCGGGCAACGTTGATGCAGGCGATTTCGAGGCGATAGCCGTGATCTTCAAAGAACTCAACCGATTTGGTCAAAGTATCGAGGGTGACAGCGTTGAGGACGATCACCCCTTCGGCCTTGAGGCGCTTGTCGATAAAGGTGATGATCTCTTCGAGATTGCCGCCGGAGCCGCCGATAAAGACGCGATCGGGATCGGGGAGCCCTTCCAGTCCCTCGGGGGCATAGGCTTCGACCAACTGCACATTGCGGGCCGCAAACTTCTTCAAGTTAGCGCGGAGGTGAAGCAGTGCCTCGGGATTCTTCTCGATGGCAAAGAGTTTGCCGTTAGGGAGAAGGTTGCTCGCCTCGATCGAGACCGAGCCGCTGCCGGCGCCGATATCCCAGAGGACGAGATCATCCTGCAGCGCCAGCTTGGCGAGGGTGACGGCGCGCACTTCCTGCTTGGTAATCAACTTCTTCACCGCAGCAAATTCGTCGTCATGGATGCCCATGAGCGGATATTGCTGCAAGGTTGGCTCCCAGACCTTGATGAAGATGACGATATTCAGGGGGGCGGCCGCTAACTCCAGCAATCCCTTGACGTCGGTGCGGGTGAACTTTTCATCGGCCAGACCGAGACTTTCGCAGAGCCAGACGACATAACCTTCCGCGCCGCGGGCCAGGAGTTCGGCAGCGATCACCGCCGGGGTATTCTTTTCGTCAGTCAGGACGGCAGCCTTCTCGGCAGCGACGATGCGATCGATCGTCCCCTTGAGGCCGCGGCCATGCACTGAAACAAAGATGGCGTCATCCCACGGCTCTTTGATCTGGGCAAAGGCGTACTGGACGCTGGTGACGTTGGGGAGGATCTCGATGCGCTCCTTGGGGAGATTGCGCAGGAGAAAACGGGCAATGCCGAAGAAGTTGGGGTCACCGGAGGCAAGGATGACGACGCGTTGTTCGCTGCCGCGCAGAAACTCCAGCACCTCGGGGAGGCTGGGCAGTTCGCGCTTCTCACCACTAAAATCGGGGAAGATATCGAGATGGCGCTGGTGGCCGATGAGCAGATCAGCCCGGGCGATAACGTCGCGCGCCTTACTGCCGAACCCTTCCCAACCGGTGATGCCGGCGCCGACGAGATAGATCATTTCCTGGCCCATGGTTCTCCTCCATCCGTATATTCATTCCAGTTATTAATTGCGTCTTCTTTTTCAATAAACCCGCCGCCAAAGTTGCCGATTGCCGGCTTTTTCCAAAAGCACCTCGACCGTGCGCACCCCGTCGTTGACCTGGGCGACGCTGCGGATCTGGTAGAATTGACTGGTGACGGCGATATCGACATTACGATTCAAGGCCGAATAGGCCGCGAGACCGAGGACTTCCTGCACTTCGGCCAACGATTTAAAGGGCTTTTCCTGGCGCCGCTCCAACAGGTGATCGATATCGCCCGGGGGGACGTCACTATCCCAGATCAACAGGAGGTCTTTGCCGGCGCTGTTCAAATTGAGGCGACTGACCCCGGCGACCGTGACGTGGGGGGTCAGCTTGTTGACGATCTCCGGCGTAAATCCTTTCACCAGCAGCAGTTCGTCGACCGTATCAAGCGGGCCATCCTTGCTCGCCAGCGGCGACGCCAGGCTTTGATACCAGGAATTCTCCGCACCGCGCGGCGAGGTCGTTTGATTGCGGTCGATCCAGTCGATCAGGGCGTCGCTGAGGGCGTCAGGATCGTCAATCTCCAGTTGGGTCAACAGGCGGCGGAAGCGATCCCGCATGAGCGGATTCGGATTTTCTCCGAGGTTGTCGACCACCTTGTTGAGATTAAAGCGGCCATCCTCATCGACGATGCGGATCGAAATTGTCGCATCATCACTGACCGGATAAGAAGGAACTCCCACCCCCCACATCTCGCTCGGCGTATCGTAGCCATTATTATCGTCGCGCAGCAGCTGCCGCCCCACCTCGACCCCACCGCGCGCCAGATAATAAGCGCGATTGCTGTCGCGGAAGGTCTCGGTCAAACGCAGGTCAACCAGGGTCGAAAAGGCCCAGTCGGTGAGGAGCGCCGAGAGGAGGGCAACAACCACCAGGACCAGGAGGAGGACGGCACCGCGCTGATTACGAACGCTCATCGCGACGCCCCATCCGGGAGATCGAAGGTGCCCCGCAGCACGGTCTCGCCATTCTCCGCATCAAGGAGAGTGATCGTCAACTCCACCAACTGCGGCAGGGGGTTGCTCCCTTCTCCTGACCAACTTTCCACCCAGCCATTGTCCCCGTAAAATCGCCACAGGACGCTCTTGACATTGCCGGTCAAAGGGTACGCTCCAGAATCGAGACGCTCACGCAGATGATACGGTTCTTCACTGCGGACCAGGTAAAGACGGTCGCTTGGCCCCTCCAGCATCGGCTGCAAACCGTAACGCAGGGCGGCCATGCCGCCGCGACCGGTCGCCGCCAGGGTCGTCGAAGCGGTGGCAAAACGGAGTTCGGGGCGACCGTCGCGATCCGTCGTTGCGAGGAAGAATTTACTCCCCGTCGCCGGCATCCAGGCGCCGCGCAGCTCGCGGCCGAGGCGTTCAAAGAGGACCCGCCCGATCTGAGCGGTTTCGCTCTCGGCCAGCACCTGCTGTCGGGCGGTAAAGACGGCAGTAAAGACGCCGTAAATCGCGGTGAGGACGATGGCCGTGAGGCTGACCGCGATCAGCACCTCAATCAGGGTGAAGCCGGCGGAGCGTTTCATAACGAACCGCTATCGCGGACAAAGGAGGTGAGGGTGACGGCTTCGTTGCGCTCCACCGCCCCCCAACTCACGGTCAGATCGATGCGCCGCACCGACGGCAGCGGGGTATCGAGCCAGACGCTTTGCCAGCGAAAGCGTTCGTCCGGCACCGGAAAATCGCCATTTTCATCTTGCCGGCTGCTCTCCTTGCGGGCCGCGACCTCGATCTCAGCGAGCCGGCTTTGGGCGAGGAGGGTGGCGCGGGTCGTCTGCTGCAAACGATCATGCACTGCCAGGGAGCGATTGCCGAGGCCGAGGAGGACGGTCACCGCCACCGCGACGATCGCGGTGGCGATCATCACTTCGAGGAGGGTGAAGCCGCGCATGCAGCGCTTAAAATTCACGATAGCCCTCATAAACCTCAGCGCTGCCGGTATAAGAAAGGAGGCGGATGGTCAATATCCGGCGGTCCGCACTTTCGAGATGAATGACCGTCTGCGGCAGCCAGCCCGTCGGCGAGATCGCCAAGGTGGTGATACCACTGGTCACTTTCTCCTGCCCGGCCACCGCCACATCAAGGAGCTTCGCGCCGGAGGGGAGCTTGGTCTCCTCGGCCAGTCCCTTGACCGCCACCACTTCGCTAAGATCATTCAAGGTGCGGGGACGCAGGGCGTTGCGATCAAGATCAAAGAGCAAGCGATGCTCTCTGCCACTCAGAGCGGCTTCGTTGTAAAGGAACTTGGTCGTCCCGGCAATCCGGCGCGCGCCCCGTTCCGGCCCGCCGGCATCGATCTCCGGGAGCCGGGGGATGACCAGCGACGAGAAGAGGGCGATGAGAAAGAGGACGACCATCAACTCGATGAGGGTGAAGCCCGATGCAAAATGACATCTCTCCGTAGGTTGGGTTAGCGGACTCATCGCGTAACCCAACAGCCTGGCAAGCTGTCGGCGTAGTCATGTTGGGTTACGGCATACACCCGCCTAACCCAACCTACAAACCCTTGCATCAGTCGAGCTTCCAGCTTTCGATGTCGGCATTATTCCCCTCGCCGCCGGCTTCGGCATCGGCACCGAGGGAGATCAGGTCAAAATCGCCATGGATGCCGGGGGAAAGGTAGACATACGGCGTCCCCCAGGGATCGGTCGGAACCCGTTTCAGATAGCCGCCCTCCGGATATTTGGCGGGGATGCGACCGATCGTCGGTTTGCTCACCAGTGCTTCCAAGCCCTGTTCGGTTGTCGGGTAGAAGCCGCTATCGAGCTTGAAGAGCCCAAGGGATTGCTCTATCCCCTTGATATCAGTGGCCGCCTTGGTGATCCGCGCTTCGTCGGGACGACTGAGGAGCTTGGGGACGACAAAGGCGGCAAGGATGCCGAGGATGACGACGACGACCATGATTTCGATGAGGGTGAATCCGCGCTGGTTATGTTTTCTTTGCATGGTATGGACTCCTCTGGTTTTTGGCTAAGAAGTCAGGAGACAGCAGTCAGAATCCAGAATATTCTGGCTACTGAATTCTGAATTCTGAATTTTTCGCTCTGCTCTCTACTTCATCCCCTGACTCGCTTCGAAGATCGGCAGGAGGATGGCCATGACGATGAAGCCGACCGCGCTCCCCATGATCAGAATCATCAGCGGTTCGAGGAGAGACAGGAGGCGATTGATCGCCATATCAACCTGTTGTTCATAGGTATCGGCGACGCGCAGCAACATGGTTTCGAGCTCGCCGCTTCTCTCGCCGACAGCGATCATCTGGGTCACCATCGCCGGCAGCAGTTTCGAGCGGCGCAGCGGTTCGGCCAGCCCCTCCCCTTCGCGTACCGCCATACTCGTTTCCGCCAAGGCGCGTTGCAGGACGCGGTTACCGACGAGTTGCCGGGCGATCTCCAGCGCCTTGAGCATCGGCATGCCGCTCTGCAGCAGGGTTGCCAGGGTGCGAGTCAGCCGCGCCGCAGCAATCTGGGTATTGAGGCGGCCAAAGAGGGGGAGTTTGAGGGCGATCGTGTCGCGCCGTAGTTGCCCTTCCGTGGTGCGCAGATAGCGGGCGAGGAGGACGAAGCCGATCGTCAACAGGATCAGGAGAATCCAGCCGTAATTACTGAGAAAATGGCTGACGCCGATGAGGAGACGGGTCGGCAGCGGCAGCGCCTGGCCGAGATCTTCGATCATCCGGGTAATCTTGGGGACGACGAAAGCGACAAGAAAGACCAACACCGAACCGCCGACCACTGCCATCAGCAGCGGATAGGTAATCGCCGCGAGGATGCGGCCGCGCAGTTTGGCCTGGTCTTCGAGGAAATCCGCAAGCCGCTCCAACGTCAGTTCGAGGGTGCCGCTGCTTTCGCCGACCTGAATCATGTTGACATAAAGATCGGAGAAGATGCGGGGATGACGGCTCAGGGCGATATGCAGCGCCTCCCCCTGAATCACCGCTTCGCGCGCCAGCGCCAGAGCCCGACCGAAGTGACGGTTTTCGACCTGACCACCGACGGTCGCGAGCGTTTCGTCAAGGGTGAGGCCGGCACTGAGGAGGACGGCAAACTGCCGGGTCGCCATCGCCAGTTCATCGACGGCGACCTTTTGTCGGGAAAAGCCGCCGAAAAGCCCCTTGCGCGCGTCGGTCGTTTCCTGCACCTCGGTGGCGTAGATCCCTTCCTCGCGCAGCTTGGCCAGGACAGCCCGCCGCCCCGCCCCTTCGACGCTGCCGTTGACTTTGCGGCCGTGGGCGTCAAAGCCGGCGTAATCGAAGAGGGGCATTCTAGACTTCCTCCTGAGTAACGCGCAGCACCTCTTCGAGAGTGGTGTCACCGGCTGCGGCCTTGACCAGGCCGGCATCGCGCAGCGACTTCATCCCTTTGCGCTGCGCTGCCGCCTTGATCGTCGCCGCATCCTTGCGTGCCAGGAGGAGCTCGCGGGTCTCTTCCTCGACCGGCAGGAGTTCATAAATGCCGCTGCGGCCGCGATAACCGAGCCCCATGCAGCGTTCGCAGCCGCGCCCGCGGTAATAAAGGGCGCCATCGTCGGGAAGGCCGGCATCGGCCAGGAGATTGGACGAGGGGCGATACGATTCGCGGCAATGCGGGCAGATTTGCCGCACCAGGCGCTGGGCGATGATGCCGACGATCGAGGAAGCGGCCAGGAAGGGTTCGATCCCCATTTCGACGAGACGGGTGAGGGCACCGGCGGCATCGTTGGTGTGCAGGGTCGAAAAGACCATGTGGCCGGTGAGGGCGGATTGCACGGCGATCTCGGCGGTCTCAGCATCGCGGATCTCGCCGACCATGATGATATCGGGATCCTGGCGGAGAATGGAGCGCAAGCCGTTGGCAAAGGTCAGATCGATCTTGGCGTTGACCTGAATCTGCCCGACACCGGGGAGCTGATATTCGATCGGATCTTCGACAGTGATGATATTCTTTTCACGGTTGTTGAGGCGGGTCAGGGCTGCATACAGAGTCGTCGTCTTGCCGGAGCCGGTCGGACCGGTGACGAGGAAGATGCCGTGACTCTTGCGGATCATGCTATCGAGCTGGCGGAGGAGATCCGCTTCAAGACCGATATCCTCAAGTTGCAGCACCTGACTGCCGTGATCGAGAAGACGCAGCACCACCCGCTCGCCAAAGGCGGTCGGCAGCGTCGAGACCCGGACATCGACATCCTTGCCGGCAATGCGGACGCGAAAGCGGCCATCCTGGGGGAGGCGCTTCTCGGCGATATTGAGCGCCGCCATGATCTTGATGCGCGAAACAATGGCGGCATGGGATTTATGCGGCGGCCGCAGCGCTTCGTAAAGGATGCCGTCGATGCGGTAACGGACGATGAGCTCGCTTTCGAAGGGCTCGATATGAATGTCACTCGCCCGCTCTTTGTAGCCCTGGGTGATCAGGCTGTTGACAAAGCGGATGACCGGCGCTTCGTCGGAGACATCAAGGAGATCTTCCGGTTCCGGAGCGCGGCTGTCATTGTCGCCAGCGGCAATCTCTTCGACCATCTCCTTCGCCCCTTCGGAGCGGCGCTCGAAGTCGCGATTGATGGCCCGGAGAATTTCATCGGCCGGAGCAACGACCGGAATAATCCGCTCACCGATGAGGATGGCGAGGTCATTGAGGGGCCGGCTGTCGTAAGGGTCGGCGACAGCGAGGCGCAATCCGCCTTCCTGGCGTCCCAAGGGGAAGATGCGAAGATCCTTGAGATATGCAAGGCTGAGGCGGTTGCCGAAATCGGCCAGTGATGCTTCAGGTGGGATCGTCTCCTGTAGGGACAGACCACTTTGGCTCGCCAGAGCGCGGGCGAGCTGCAGCGGGGTAATACTCTTCTGACTCAGCAACAGATCGCCGAGACGCCGCCCCGGTTTGGCCTGTTGCTGGGCAAGGGCGGCATCACGGCTGCTCGCAGAGAGATCGCCGGCGGCAACAAGGAGTTCGCCGAGCAGGATCCACTCACTCATGAGGGGGCGTCTCCGGGACGGTCAGGGGCGGGATCGAGAATTCACCCGGCATCTCGGTCTGGGGAGGAGAAACCTCACTCTGCTGGGCGATTCCATCCATGAGTTCACTGGCAAAACGGTTCTTTTTCAGGGCATCCTTCATCTCGGCTTGCTGAAAACGGTTCATCGCGCCGTGGCTGTTGCGGGTGATGGCGATCAGGTCATCATCATCGCGGATAATGTACGGGGTGATGAAGATGAGCATGTTGGTCTTCTTCTCCACCGTCGACTTACGTTTGAAGAGCCAACCGAGAAAGGGGATATCCCCCAAAAGAGGGACCTTGGTAGTCACTTCCTGGGTACTGTTACCGATCAATCCACCAAGGACCACAGTCTTACCGTCCTGAGCCACAACCGTATTCTGCAACAGCCGCTTGGTGAAGGTCGGGCCGACCTGATTGACGTCACCGACGCTATTAGAGGCGATATCGGTCGTCTCCTGGAAGACCTTGAGCCGCACCAGCTTCCCTTCGGTGATCTGCGGCGTAAAGCGCAAGGTCAAAGCCACGTCTTTGCGTTCCACCGAGACACTTTGGTTCAAATCGGTACTGGCACCACTGGTCAGGCGCGAGGTGATAATCGGTACGTTCGAGCCGACGATGATCTGGGCTTCCTCGTTATCGAGTGTAAGGAGACGCGGGGCCGCGAGAATATTAATGTCCGAGTTGGTCTTGGAGAGGCTGATCAAGGCCGAGAACGCCGGGACTCGTATGACGGTCCCGTCGGCGCCGGTCACATCAATCATATTGAAGATACCTCCGGCAACGATCCCTTCGACGGTTTGCGTCAAAAGGCTGGGGATACCGGCAGAATTCGGCACAAAGGTGCCGAGGCCGGGCGAGACCTGATTGCTCGTCCCGAAGAGGACGCCGTTACTGGTGGTCCCTGCCCCCTGCAGCGAAGTGCCGAGCTTCAAGGTGTCATCCATCGACAACTCAAGGATCAGCGCTTCGACATAAACCTGTTTCCGCTTGATATCGAGCTGCCGGACGACGGCCTGGAGAGCTTCATAATCCTCGGGGATGGCACTGATAATCAGGGAGTTCGTCGATTTATCGGCGGTGATCGTCACCGGTTCGGTCGGACCGGTGGCTTGTCCCGGCACCGGCTTGGTCTTGCGTACACCGGAGATAATTTCGTTGAGGGTCTTGGCCAACGATTCCGCGTCGGCATTCTCAAGGTAAAAGACGTTGATATTCGAGCGCCCGCTGCTCTCTTTACGATCGAGACTTCGCACCAGCGTGCGAATCGTCTCCAACTCTTCAGCTTCGGCCATAACGATAATGGCATTGGCACGGGGATAAGCCAGGACCTTGCCGGTCGCAGTCGGGGCGCGGGCGGCGCCCCGTCCGGTGCGCGGTGCGGCCCCTGCTTGCGCCAGAACCTGGGTGCTGATCTGGGCTATCTCTTCGGCGGAAGCATTTTCGAGAAAGATCACATCGAGATTGCTGCTCGTCCCCGGTACGTCGAGTTCAGCAATAATCTTCAGCAGACGCTCGATGTTCGCCATCGAATCGGTGATGATCAGAGTATTGGTCGGGGCATAAGCGACAACACTCCCGGATTTGGGAATGAGCGGGGTGAGAATCGTTGCGGCAAAAGTCGCGGCATCGATATTTTGTACCGGCACGAGGCGGGTCACAATCTGCTCGGCACCGCTCGACGCCGCATCGCTGCCGGTCGGGATGGTGTTCTCTTTCGCTTCCTGAGAACGGACCACCTTGTTCATCTTCCCGGCCGGGACGACGGTAAAGCCCTTGACGCTGAGGACCGAAAGGAAGACCTGATACGCTTCATCAAGGGACATCCCCCGCGGCGAAATGATCGTTACCTTCCCCTTGACGGTATCATCATAAACAAAGTTCCGACCCGTCATCTCGCTGATCGTCTGAATCAAGTCAGTCAGTTCGACATCTTTGAAATCGAGGGTGACGCTGGCCGCTTTTCTGGTCGTGGCTGCTTCTTTTTTAACCGGGGTCTGCGCTTCTGCCAACGGACAAAGCGGGGCAAAGGTTAAGGCGAAAAACAGGGCAAGTGTCGCCAGGATGAACGGTCGTCTCTGCACCGGTAGGGCCTCCTAATCGAGATTATATTCAAGACTCAGCGGCGCATTGTTGCGCACGACGGCCACGACAATATGCTGCGCTTCGCGTAACTGCTGAAAGATCTGTAACGCTTTTTCCGGACTATCGAGAGCCAGTCCGTTGACCTCTTTGACAATATCCCCCACCTGCAAGCCGAGGGCGGTAAAGATGGTATTCGGCCGGATCATCTTCACCTCGAAGCCATCGGTCTTGCCGTTGACAACGTGTGGTTCCATCCGTGCCTGCTTCATCAATTCGCCGAGATTGGAGCGGGCCTTCTCCGCCTCGGCCCGGGTAATGGCAAAGCGGTTATCGCTGCCGCCGCGAATCGACGGGGTGGTTGCGGGGGGGCTCGCGGCTCCCTCCTCACTCGGGATTTCGGGAGGGAGAATGGTCTGCTCCGAACCATCCGGATAGCGCAGCTTGAGGAGTTGGCGGGCAATGGCGATAACCTTGCCACCATCCGGGAGGATGTCGCCAAGATGAAGAATGGTATTTTCGCTGCCGCTACGAATCAGGGCGAGGGGCTGCTTCAGGCCGGCCACTGTACCGAGGAGAATGATATTGCTGCGCGGCACCGGCGCGGCACTGCCGCCATCCCCGGGCTTGGCCGCAAGACTGTATTGCCCGGCGAGGTGCGGGGCAAAAAGACTGCGCTGAACAATGACTTCATAATCGAGCAGGGCGGTGGCCGGCCGCATCGCCGCCGTCACCGTGCCGGGCGCGGCCACGGCCGGTAAAGGGGCGCGCGCCAGACGCATCCCGACCAGCGATGCGCCGAGGTGCCCGAGGGACAACCCCAGCAGCGCCAGCGCAGAAAGGAGGAGAAGCGGAAAATGTCGCAGAGGAAAATTCAGCATGCCCGTTATCTTGTTAAAGGGTGAAATAATAGGAAAGATTACATGGCAGACCGGCAAATTGCAACTATTAGCAAAATGACAGGATAATCGATTGACAGTGCTGCAACCCTGCTCTAACTTATATAGGAATCCTTAATAACTCGGAGGAATCCATTGGGGATGCCTCATCATTCCATCTACGGAGGTTTCTATGAAAAAACTGCTCGTCACTACCTGCCTCACCGTCGTCGCGGTCGCCATGGCCTCGACCTCCTTTGCCGCCAGCTACGGCGCAGCTGGTTGCGGTCTCGGCTCCGTTCTCTTTAAAGACCAACCGGGGCCGATTCAAGTTGTTGCGGCAACGACCAACGGCATCTCCGGCAACCAGACCTTCGGCATCACCAGCGGCACCTTGAATTGCGGCGCCCCTCTGTATGCCAGCAACAACCAGATCAATAACTTTGTCGCCGAGAATATGGATACTCTGGCGCGGGACATCGCGCAGGGACAGGGCGCAACCCTGACCGCGTTTGCCGAACTGTTACAGATTCCGGCGGCAGAGCAGGGCGAATTCGCCAACAAGCTGCAGGCAAATTTTGACAAAGTCTTCACCTCTGACCAGGTTGTGATGGCGGACGTCATTGATAACACCGTGAGTGTTATCAATTAATGGTCTTTCGCTGTCGGCAAAAGAAGGGAAAGGTATGCGGCGCCCCTGGCGCCGCATACCTTTTTTTTATCACACTCTCCCTCTTCGCTGCGGTGGCAACAGCGGACGCTGGAGCAGCGGAGGAGGTGCGATCCTTGTCACGGGAACGGACCTGGCAGGTATTAATGCACTATCGGCAGCAGGGAGATCGCTTTACCAGTCTGATCGATGATCCGAAATTTTTCCTGGCGCCGCAGGGGAAGACCGACCCACAAGCCGAACTGAACGCCAGCCTTGAGGCGCTTCTACTTCCCGTAGAGATTGATGATGAGCATTTTCGCTGTCGCTTCCCGGCCCGGGCCGAATGGCTGATCTCCGTTTATAACCTCAACGATCTTGCGCTGCCCCAGCCGCACTGCGGGAAGCTCAATGAAACCCTGACCTCTGTCGATCCCCGCTCCGTTGTCCTGGTCTTTCCGGCGGCCCACAATAACGGCCCGGCTTCGATGTTCGGCCACACCTTGCTGCGCGTGGGCAGTTCCTACAAAAGTCCGCTCCTCTCCGCTGCGGTCAATTACGCCGCCAATGATACGGACAGCAATGGTCTCCTTTACGCCTTTAAGGGGATTTTCGGCTTCTACCCGGGTTACTTTGCACTTCTGCCCTACTATGAAAAGCTAAATGATTACAGCGGGGTTGAACATCGCGATATCTGGGAGTACACCCTGAATCTGAGCCCGGAAGAATCACGGCGACTGATGTTGCACACCTGGGAATTGCAGTCGATTTCTTCAGACTACTATTTTTTTGATGAAAACTGTTCGTTCATGCTCCTCTTCCTCCTCGAAGCAGCGCGGCCGGAGTTGCGGTTGGCGCAAGAATACTGGGAACGCCGTTCCTTCTGGGTGATTCCTGTCGATACGATCGCCAGCATCCGTCGTGCCGGGCTGATTACTGACGTCACTTATCGTCCGGCGCAGGCAACGCGTATTCGTCATCGCGCCAGCCTGCTGAACGAGCAGGGTCGTCAGCGCGCCTTTGCCGTTGCCATGCAGCAAGAGCCGGCCCATGTTCCGACACTGCCGCAGAATTCCCGGGAAGAGGAAAGGCAGATCCTTGATCTCGCTGCCGAGTATGTCCAATACCGTTATTCGCGGCAGGAATTGCCAGCGGAGGAGTTTCGTCCTCAGTTTCTTTCCATTCTCAAGGTGCGCAGTCAGTTGGGGCCGGGAGAGGTTGATGTTGAACAGATCCCGACACCGGAACAACCGGAAGCAGGACACGAGGCGGGACGGATCAGTTTCGGCGGGGGGAATGAAGGGCATGGCCCGTTTTTGGAGCTCAGCTGGCGGCCGGCCTACCATGACCTCCTTGATCCAGATGAAGGGTACACGCAAGGGGCGCAGATCAACTTTTTCGCCCTGAAAACCCGCTATCGTCTTGATGAGGAGGACTTCCGTCTGCAGAGCTTCCGCCCGGTCGATATCCTTTCCCTCGCCCCCCGTGACCTCTTCTTTCAGCCGATCTCCTGGAAAGTTAATTTCGGGATTGAGCGACTCCGGCTCGCCGATGAAAGCGAGCCCCTCGCCTTCACTCTCAATACCGGAGGGGGACTGGCCTGGGAACTTCCGGCAAAAACTCTTGGTTATCTGATGGTCGAGGGACAGGTGAATGCGACGGACCGGTTACGCGAAAATGTCGAGATCGGCGGCGGCGTCTCTATCGGCGCAATCTCCCGACTGCATCCGCGCTGGAAAGCACATCTGGCTGCCAGCGTCCTCACTTACCTGCCGGAACGCCACAGCCATTACCGGCTTCTTTTCGATCAAAACTTCAAAGTGACCCGCTTAAGTGGAATCACCATCCGTACCAACTGGGAAGAGCGCTACCATCAGTCACAACTCGGCGCCACTGCCGCCTACAACTGGTATTTTTGAAACTCCAGCCCTTAAAGCGAACCTTGCATTGGGCCGAGAATATACGTTGCCATCCACTTTTCCTCCATCCAGTCTTCCGGGCGCACCGCCACCCCGCCGACCAGCACTTCAAAGTGAAGATGATCGCCGCCGGACATCCCGGTATTGCCGCTGCGGCCGATCTCTTCGCCGCGGGTCACGCTCTGTCCGACCTGAACACCAAGATTGCTCATATGCCCGTAAAGGGTCTGGACACCAAGACCGTGATCAAGGATGACGCAGCCGCCGTACAGCCCGAAATAGCCGGCAAAGATGACTTTACCGGGGTTGGCGGCGAGAATCGGTGCCTGCGCCACGGAAGCGAGGTCAGTGCCGAGGTGGGTCTGGTGGTCGATCAGCTTGCCGTTATAAAAGTAGTCCCGCGCCTCGGCGTAAGCACCGGTCGTCTTGGCGCGCGGCATACGCAGCATCGGCGCGCTCCACAGGGGGGTGGCATTACTCTGGCCCGCAAGTTCGATCAGGGTTTTGCGATTCTCAGCACGGATATCACGGTTGACCTTCAAAAAGAGTTCAATCCCGCTCCCGCCCGGAACCAACGCCTGAAACTCCTCGGCCTTGTCGGCAATAAAGGCGTCGGAAACGTTAATCTTCGCCTGGGGAAATTTGCGGGCAAGGAGCCGCAATCCCGAACTAATGCGCGTCTCATTCCCGGCGAGATCGACAGCCACCAGCTTCGGCGCATAAGTTGCCGGATTGGCGTCGACCGGAAAGGGGACAATACAGAGATAACGTCCATTGGCCTGACGGTAGCCGGCAAAGAAAAGGCCGTCGGCCTCAACGCCGCTACGGCTGGTCTCTTCGGAGACCTTGTAGGCAATCGTCGCGGCCCCACCCTGCCAGACCGGGGTGAGATCACTGAGCCGTTCGATCTGCGGCGGCTGCCGGTCCAGGGTCAAGGTCAACGTCTGCTGCGTACGGTTGCCGTTACCCCAGGGGAAGAGAGCCTGATCGCGCACCTCGACAGCAAACTCGATACTGCCGTCGCTCAACCCCGCCTCTGCAAGGTTCAAGACGACTTCACGGCTCCTTTCGCCGGAAAACTCCTGCTGCGTTAACATTCTCTCCTGGCCGTTCTGTCGAGCGATCACCCGCAACGACTTCAAGCCGCTGCCGCCATCGTAAAGACTGAGCGTCAACGGTTGCCGGGCGGAGAGGAGCCCGGAAGCGGGAGCAAACTTGACCTCGGGGGCCGTGAGATCGCGCAGATAACCATAAAGTCCGGCGATCACGACGAGAAGGAGTAAAAAACGCAGATAACGCAAGCCATTGAAGGGGCGGGAGGGGCGACGCAAACGGTTTCTTTTCACAATTATTCCTTGCAGAGTGGGGATAAAAAGGACAGTAAAGTGCGGTTATTCCCAATTACCGTCCCGGTTGCGACGCAGGGCGACAACCCCTTCGACCTTACCGTCTTCCCGCACGAAGAGATTGAGGAAGGCACTGATAAAGGAGATAAAGACGGAAGCGAGGAGGGCGGGGAAAAAACCTTCCACGGTAAAGCCCTCGATAACCAGAGAAGCCATTTTCAGCAAAAAGGCGTTGATCACAAAGGTAAAGAGCCCGAGGCTGAGGATGTTGAGCGGGAGCGTCAGCAGGAGCAGGAGGGGCCGGACAAAAGCGTTGAGGATCCCGAGAATCGCCGCGGCCGCCAAGGCGGGGAGAAATCCGGTGACATCAATCCCTTTGAGGACATAAGCGGCCGCCAGAATCGCCAGGGTCAGAATCAGCCAACGCAGGAAGAGACCTTTCATCGTTTGTACTCCAGCAAATAAAGTGAATGGGGGAACAAGGGAGGGATTTTTATAACACTAACCGGCGAGCGCGGCAAGGGGGGAAGGCGCATCATTGCCAACAGAAAAAGCCCGGCAGCAGGCCGGGCTTTTTCTGTTGGTTTCTTGTGCGATACGATTAGTTGTTGGCTTTGTCGTAAGCCAATTCGTCTTCTTCGATCGCGACCAGCACCTTCTCTTCGACGGCCACCTTCTGGGCGCGCAGCGACAGGGACATGACCGCACCGATCAGGAGGAGAACCCCGGCCGAGACAAAGGAAATGGTGGCGCTGCCGAATTTTGCATTGAGGGCGGCAGAGATCTTGACCAGAGCAAAGGCACCGACCCCCCAGGCGGAGAAGAGGAGGCCGTAGTTCATGCCATAATTCTTGGCCCCCCAGTAATCCTTGGCAAAGGAGGGGAAGAGGCAGAGGTTGGATCCGTAGTTAAAGCCGATGAAGGTGGCAAGCAGGACGACGATAATCGGGCTGGCAGTAGCGCTGCCGACAACCGGAATGGCGGCAAACATGAGGATCGCCTGGAAGAGGAGCATGATCGTCAAGGTCGCACCGCGACCGATCTTGTCGGAGACCAGACCGGCAACGACGCGGCCGCCGGCATTACCGATCGCCATGACCGCCACGGCGACAAAGGCATATTCACCCATGCTCTGCTTCGCCATTCCGGCCATGCTGCCGATAACCATCAAGCCGGCGCCAGCGCCGATAAAGAAGGTGACCCACAGAGTATAAAGGCGGCTGTCGCGCAGCACCTGGGTCGGGGTCATATCAGCAACTGCGGATTTCTTCGCTGCCGCGCTTCCCGCCCCTTCGACGACAAAGCCAGCCGGAGGGTTACTGACCAGCAATGCCATACCGCAAACAATGGCGATAAAGGCGATGCCAAGGATCATCATCGTTTGGTGCAGACCGTAGGCGCCAAGGAGATACTGACAGACCGGCGCGAGGTAGACCGGCGCGATACCGAAACCGGCAACGACGATACCGGCGATCAGGCCGGTCTTGGCCGGCGGGAACCACTTCAGCGCCGGCGGGGTGGCGGCCGAGTAACCGAAGCCGAAGCCGAGGCCGGCGAGGATGCCGAAGCCGAGGATCCATCCCCAGTAACTGGAGGTTTGCGAGCAGAGGATAAAGCCGGCGCCGACAAAGAGACCGCCGATGATGGCGGTGACGCGGGGACCGATCTTGTCCTGGAGCTTGCCGCCGATGATCATCGAGACGGCAAAGGAGAGGCAGGCCACGGCATAAGGGTCACCGGAGCCGGCGAAGAGTTTGCCGATGTCGGCTTTGAGCATGCTGTAAGCGTAAAGGATGCCCAGGGCGAGGTTGATACAGGTACCGGCGATAACGACGGTCCAGCCACGGCTGATCGAAAATTTACTCATCGGTTTTTCCTCCTTGCGTTTAGGGGTCGATTGAAGACCATTATGGGTGGAGAGACAATGTAAACGGTGGGTTAACGACCAACGAGCCTTGAAGGGCTTGACTACGGGGAGAGAGGGGTTAGCGACAAAGGCGGCAATCGCCGGAGGGCTGGCCGGTGTCGGAACCGGGGGTGCGATCGGCGCACGCGCCGGAGCGTTGGCAACAACTTCTGGATAGCGCTCGGCCAGCTCCCGGTACTTCATACAGTCACTGCAACGGTTATTGCAGTAGGCGACCATCATGCGGACGTCGTGCGGTGAAATGTAGCCGCAGCCGACATCACAGACATCATCATCCTTGCCGAAAAAAGGGCAGATACTGTTGTTCGCCATGTCATTGTTCCTTACTGTGATTGCTGCGCGATTCGATCCGACTGCCTTCGTCGTAATTCTGCTTAGAGCAACCGCTGTACCAACTTTTCAAAAGAACTTTGACTCTAATTTTTTATTTGTTTTTACAGCTAGTTAACAATGAAACGGGGGAGATTTTGCAATGGCTTGCAGCCGGGGGAGGTTTTGCACGATTGATAATCGAGAGGGAGAAAGGGCGGGTAAGGGCGCTGTAAGTCGCGCTAAAAATTCCAAAAAGCCAATGATTTTTGGGATCTAAGAATTAATTTGCATAAACGTTCTTGATTGGGAGGGGTTTTTTTGCAGAAATGCAAAAAGAGCGGGCAGAGGTGGGGCGGGACATTCCCCGATCAGGCGTTCAAACCTTTGCGAATCTGATAAAGATCGTCGATCGCCAGCTCATTAAGCTCAAAATATTCGCGCTCGAGCTCCTCGACATAAAAACGGTCCAGGCCGCTGTTTTCAAGGAAATCCTCCCGCAGCGCCGTATCGCGCTGGGCAATGATCTGGGGCAGGAGGTTATGCAGATAGATCGCCTCGGTCTTGATATTCACGACGACATCGCGAAAGACTTGCACAGGGATAGGTTCACTTAACAATCCCTTGTTGTGCAATTCATCCGCAACTTCGATCAGGAGAGCGTCCTGCTCGGCGCGACTGTTGTACAGGGAGTAAAACTTACTGATCCGCTCCTTGATGTGGCTGAGAAGGAGGGTGTAAAGGTTCTCCTGCGCGTCAAGGTCGCGCATTGCCTGCAGCAACTGCTGCACGGTCTGACGATCAGCAATAATCGCAGCAAGACCGTCCCGCAGGGTGATGATCTTTTTGCGGCCATAGTTGCTGATATATTTATTACAGAGGATATCGCCGAAAAAGAGGGAGGCAAAGAGCCCGGTCGAGAGCTCCTCAAAGGCGCGCAGGCTGCCGAGCAGGGAGCGAATCATATCCTCGTTGAAACGACTGTTCGGCATAAAGGCGAGCTGACTGATATGGGCCGAGGTCGTATCGTAACGGTCGAAGAAGGTAATAATGTAAGAGAGACTCTCCATCAAGGAGAAGTCGGCGCCGTCCCGGATCATTTCATCACAGGTCTTGCCGGTATCAAGGAGAATCTGTTCAAAGGTGTGATCGCGGTTTTCGCTGGCGCGGCGCTTGGCATGCAACAGGCGGATCATATCCTGTTCATCGATACTCGCGTCGATCTGCCGTTCATGCAGAAAGATGCCGTCGAGAATCTGCCGTGTCTCGGAGATATAATCCTCCTCAAGGTCGACCTGTTTGTCATTTTTCAACATCTCGTCGAGGGTATAAAAGAGCGCCGCCGGGATCTTGTTGCGCACCGAGAGCGTCTTCAGGCGGGTGAGCCGCGCGTTCTCGAGTTTGTTGATGCTCCCTTTACGATCGCAACTGATGAGAATATTTTTATACTCGTCGACGATCCGGCGGTTCTCGGGATGCTTGTACATGATATCGACCCGAATCCGCTCCTGCTGGTAACTATCGATTTCGAATTTATCCGCCAATTCCTGCAGCGCCGTGAATTCATGGTCGGGAATGGCGCGATAGGTGTGATAAAGGCGCTTGAAGGCGTCGTAATACTTTTTATGTCTGGTGTTGATCAGGCGAACCAGATAAAGGGAGCTGCGCAGGCCGAGGAGACTGAAGATCTCCTGGATCAGGGGGCTGTCCTCGGCGCCGCCGACGTGCTCACTCCGCTTGAGGAGTTTTCCGAGCAGGCGGAGAATCTCCTCCTGCTGTGTCTGCACCGGACCGGAAAAGGAACCGGAGATAAAGAAGAGATAGTTGCAGACGGCATTGCCGTCAAAGAAGACCCGCTCAAAGGTCAATCGTCCTTTGGTGTGACGGGTAAAGCGCAGGGTGCGTCCGGCTTCTTCGTAGGTGGTGCCGTAAAGGACCAGGCGGTTGCGCACTTCTTCCTTGGCGAGATCGGCCAAGGGCATATCGACCCCGAACATATACTCACAAAATGTCCCGCCATTGCCGTTATAGCTGACCCCTTCACTGTCGATTCGCAGTTCGTTCCCGGGGGCGAAAAAACGGAGCTGTCCTCCTTCCTGAAACTCATAGAAGTAGCTGCGATAGATGTCCCGGGCCGATCCCGTGGAAAAATATTCCACGGAGGCGTTGATTTGGCCGTGCAGGCGGATTTCCTGAAGCATCAGTCGATTTTCTCCTGCAGATCAGGAAGGGGTAAAGAGAAAGGGGATGACTTGCCCATCGTAAGCGAATTCAATCCCGTCGGGCAAGGCGGCACCGTGCTGGCGGGCATCGACATCGTGACTCAAGTGGGTGAGGATGGTTCGCTTTATCCCGCAGCCCTGAGCAAAGGCGATCGCCTCAGCAATGGTAAAGTGCGTGGGGTGCGGTGAAAAACGGAGCGCATCGATGACCAGTGTCGAGACCCCGTGCAAGGCCGCCCGCGTCGCAGCAGGGACGCGATTGCAGTCGGTCAGATAAGCGAGAGTGCCGATGCGGTAGCCCAGGACCAGATCGTCGCCATGCTCAATCGGCAGCGGGATAATCGGGACAACGCCGATGGAAAAGGGACCGATGATCGTTTCGAGATGCAACCGCGGCCGGAAGCCACTGTTCTCACCCGGCATAAAGATATAAGGGAAACTCCGCTGCAGAGTCGCCACGCACTCCGGCGCCCCGTACAGGGGAATCGGCTGCTGATCGCGCCGATTGAAGGAGCGCAGATCGTCGATACCATGAACGTGGTCGGCGTGCGTGTGGGTATAAAGGACCGCATCGATCTGTTGCAGCCCTTCGCGCAGCGCCTGAAAACGAAGATCCGTGGCGCTGTCGATGAGGATATTCTGCCCACCGCCCCGGATCACGGCACTACAGCGGCTCCGCTGATTGCGCGGGTCGGCGGAGCGGCAGACCGGACAGTGACAGCCGATCATCGGCACGCCGGTACTCGTCCCGGAGCCGAGGATTAACAGGGTGCCGGCGCTACTGTTCATACCTTGAAGGCGCCGACTTCACCTTCCAGCGCCGTGGTCTGGCGCGACAGGATCTCAACCACCTGATCGAGCTCAGCCGTACGCAGGGTGGTCGACTCGGAAACAGTCCGAATGCTCGACACCGCCTCGACGACCTGGCGGGTGCGCTCGGTCTGCTCGCGGGTCGCTTCATCAATCCGCTCAATCATCGAGCGAATCCGCTCCATGCTGAGATTGATCTGCCGGCTCCCCTTGGCCTGTTCGCCGGTGGAGAGCTTGCCTTGCGCGGCGATCTCCTTCATCGATTCCGAAGCCCGGGCGAGCTGCCGGGTCCCCTCGCTCTGCTGTTTGATCGCCGAAGCGATCTGATCAAGCATCGACGCCACCTGGTTGATCGAATTGGTAATCTGCCGACTGCCGCGGGATTGCTCCTGGGTAGCGCGGACGATACCGGAGACCTGTTCGCGCGCCTTCATGGTACTGCTGCGAATCTTGTCGAGAGCATGGCCGGCACTCTTGGAACGCTCCACTTCCTGATGCACCCGCTCACTGCCGGCCGCCATCGCCCGGACCGCATCGCTGGTGCCATTTTGCAGATTGGTGATAATCGCGCCGATCTCCCGGGTCGAGACCGCAGTCCGCTCGGCGAGTTCGCGAATTTCATCGGCCACAACCGCAAAACCCTTGCCGTGTTCTCCGGCCTGGGCGGCAATGATCGCCGCGTTCAGGGAGAGGAGACTGGTCTGATCCGCGACCTCATCGATGACCGTCAGGATCTTGCCGATAGCGTTCGACTGACTGCCAAGATCCTGAATCACCGCACTCGCCCGATCGACCGATTCGCGGATGGCGAGGATCCCCTGAATCGTTTCGTCGACGGTCTCCTTCCCCTTCTGGGCATCGACCGCCGCTTCTTCCGAAAGGCGGCTGGTCTTTTCCGCATTCTCCTCAATCTCTTTGATCGAAGCGTCGAGCTCGGTAATCGACGAAGCGGTCACCTCGGTCGAGGAAGAAAGGATCTCGACATTCTCGGCGATCTGCTGGCTGGAGACCGACATTTCACTGATCGAGCTCGAAACATCCTCGACGGTGGCAAAGAGCTTCTCCATCTGGTGGGCGATCTCTTCGATGGTCGCGCCGAGTTCAAGGGTCGCCGACGAACTCTCCTCCGCCGCCTCCACCAGGGAACCGGTACTCTCGGCGATCCCGGAGATCGACCCTTCGATTGCCTGCACCGCCAGATACGATTCCGCCAGCGTAAGCCGG
>JAXMLA010000280.1:0-11041 GCA_034370465.1 Desulfuromonadales bacterium | reverse complement strand
GGACTGCCGACTCAGCAAGAGCGCGAGGATCACAAAAAAAAGAAAGATGGCACCAACAATCAAGAGTGCCATCACCAGCTGATTTTTTTTCATAAGTTATTTTACAGCCGGGCTTCCGCGGAAGCCCGGCTGTTCATTCTTCTTAAATTATTCAGACGTTTCGCTGTTCGCTTTATCGCGCAGAGCACCCTGAAGAAGATCGCCAAAACTCGAGGTCGCATTGCGATCAGAGCCGAGGAACGATGCAACGTCAGCTTTTTCTTTGCGATCCGCCAAATGCTTCATCGAGAGCGCAATCTTGCGATCGACTGTGTCAACACTGAGAACGACCGCTTCGAGTTCATCCCCGACCTGTGCGATCGATTTTGGAGAATCGATCTTCTCTTTGCTGATTTCCGAGACGTGGATCAAACCTTCAATCCCCTCTTCCACTTCAAGGAAGATCCCGAAATCCGTCACTGAAGTGACCTTGCCACGAATGATGGTCCCCGGTGCAAAGCGCTTGGGAATCGAAAGCCAGGGATCCTGCGAAAACTGCTTGATCCCGAGGGAGAAACGCTCGTTTTCCCGGTCGATATTAAGAACAACCGCGCGAACCGTGTCACCCTTTTTGTAGAGTTCCGACGGATGTTTGACCCGCTTCACCCAGGAGAGATCCGAGATATGAACAAGTCCGTCAATCCCTTCATCGACACCGACGAAGATACCGAAATCGGTAATATTCTTGACTTGCCCTTCGATGATCGTACCGATCGGGAATTTCTCCCCAATCAGATCCCAGGGGTTGGCTTCAATCTGTTTAAGGCCGAGGGAGATTCTCCGACTGCTGGTATCGACAGCAAGGACAACCGACTCAACTTCATCACCAACGGTGAGGATCTTATTCGGGTGCTTGACGCGTTTGGTCCAGCTCATTTCCGAAACATGGATCAAGCCTTCAACGCCCTGCTCAAGTTCGACGAATGCCCCGTAATCAGTCAGACTGACGACTTTGCCGTTGACCCGCAAGCCGACCGGATACTTTTCGGCAACCACAAGCCAGGGATCCGGAACGACCTGCTTGAGGCCGAGGGAGACGCGTTGCTTTTCACGGTCAAACTTAAGGACTTTGACGTTGATCTTCTCGCCGACGGCAATGACATCAGAAGGGTGGTTGACCCGTCCCCAGGACATATCAGTGACGTGCAGAAGACCGTCGATACCGCCGAGATCGATGAAGGCCCCGTAATCGGTCAGATTCTTAACCGTCCCTTCGAGGACATCACCTTCATTCAAAGCGCCGAGAGTATCAGCGCGATGGCTGTCACGCTCATCCTCAAGGAGAACCCGACGGGAAAGAACAATATTGCCACGCCGTTTGTTCAGCTTGATAATTTTAAATTTGTAGGTCTCGCCGAGCATCTTGTCGAGATTGCGAACCGGACGGATATCAACCTGTGAACCAGGGAGGAAAGCCGTTACGCCGATATCGACGGCAAGGCCACCCTTGATCCGGGAGATGATGCGACCATCAATGACCGCGCCTTCTTCAAGAGCATTCCAGATCCGTTGACGATCAGCCTTCTCCTTGGAGAGACTGACCAGACCGTTTTCATTCTCGGTGCGCTCAAGGAGGACATCAATGATGTCGCCGACCTTGACTTCCTCTACAAATTCGCTGAGAGGAATAACGCCTTCTGATTTGTAGCCAACATCGACGACAACCGAATCAGGATTAACCTGCACGACTGTGCCGCGAACGACTTCTCCAACAACCAACTGTTGAAGACTGCTTTCGAAGAGATCTTCGAAGCTCATCTCTGAATCGTCGAGGCCTGTTTCATCATTGAACTCATCTGTGATCTGTGCTTTTACCGACATGTGAGAGAGTTACCCCCTGGTGAATTTACTGACCGTCCGCACCACGACGATACGAATATCAGTTTGGGAGGAAACTAATAGCATAAGTATCGGCGAAAAACAAAGGTTTTATTTATTTGAGCTCTTGGCGCCGCACCCGCACGACCTCAACCATGGCAGCCAGAACTTCATCGATACTCAGGTTTGTCGAGTCAACAACCACGGCATCATCCGCCTGCAGCAGGGGAGCATGTTCCCGTTCGGTGTCTGCAAGATCCCGGGCAACAACTTCAGTAATCGTTTGCGACAGTGAGACCGCGACCCCTTTGGCGATTAACTCATCATAACGTCTCTGCCCGCGCGCTGCGGCCGTGGCACTGAGAAAAAACTTCACCTGCGCTTGTGGGAAGACAACCGTCCCGATGTCACGCCCTTCCAGAACCACTCCACCGGCTTGACCCAGACGGCGCTGCAATGCAACCAGAGCTTTTCGGACTTGCGGCGCGGCAGAAACCCGGGAGGTTAACAGGCTGACTTCCGGCGTACGAATTGCGGCAGAGACATCCACCCCGTCAAGGAGAACACGATCGCCACTCGGAGTATGGACGAACTCGATCTTTAACTGCTGTGCCAGAGCACCGAGGCGCTCAAGGTCGTCAGGATCGATCCCTTGTTTCATGGCGGCGAAGGCAACGCAGCGGTACATCGCGCCGGTGTCAAGGTGAAGATAGTTAAGCTGTTGCGCGAGAAGTTTGCTTATTGTGCTCTTGCCGGCTCCGGAGGGACCGTCAATAGCGATGATCAATTCATTCATTCAGGGAGAATCCTTTACCGTTATTGTCGGACGCTTTGAAGCAGCTCCCAAAAGTTGGGAAATGAGGTGGCCGTACAGCCGGTATCATGAATCGTCACGGCACTGCCGGCCTGCAGAGCGGCAATTGCGCAGCTCATGGCAATCCGGTGATCGCCGCAAGATTCGACCGCCGCCCCATGCAACCCGCCACCCCCGGCGATGATCATTCCGTCCGGCGTTGCTTCGAGAATTCCGCCGAGCTTACTCAACTCCGCGACCATTGCAGCAATGCGATCAGTCTCCTTGACCCGCAGTTCCCGGGCATCACGGATGATTGTTTGTCCGCTGGCACAGGCGGCAGCGACACTGATCACCGGAAATTCGTCGATCGCCCGCGGTACCACCGCCCCACCGATCTCGATGCCGCACAGGGAACTGGCGCGCACCAGAAGATCGGCCACCGGTTCCCCGGAGACGGTGCGTTCGTCGAGGAGTTCGATATTCCCCCCCATGGCGCGGAGAATATCGATGACCCCGCTGCGCGTCGGATTGACGCCGACATTGCGAATGAGCAGTTCTGAACCGGGGACGATCAAGGCGGCAACGATAAAGAACGCTGCCGAGGAGATATCGCCGGGGACAACGACTTCCCGTCCTTCGAGCCGGGGACGACCGAGCAGGGAGACACCACCGGCAAAGGGCCGGATGTCGGCGCCAAAGTAGGCCAACATCCGCTCACTGTGATCACGGGAGAGATGCGGTTCCCGCACTGTTGTCGTCCCATCGCAGGACAGTCCAGCAAGGAGGATCGCGGACTTCACCTGCGCACTGGAGATCGGTGAGATATAGTCGATCGGTGTCAACTCGCCGCCTTGAAACGCCAAAGGTGCCAGATCTCCCCCACCCCGCCCCCAGATGCGAGCACCCATCTGGGTTAATGGTGTGACCACCCGTTTCATCGGCCGTTTGCGCAGATAGCGATCGCCGGTGACGACGGAGAAGAACTTTTGTCCGGCCAGAAGCCCCGACATTAGGCGGATCGTCGTCCCGGAGTTGCCGCAATCGAGAACATCTCCGGGTTCCTGAAGGCCGTTCAGCCCTTTACCGGCGATCACAATGACGCCGTTCTCTTCCTCGCGAATCTCGATCCCCATGGCGCGAAAGGCGCGCAGGGTCGAATGATTATCCTCGCCATGCAGAAAACCGCGCACGACCGTTGTCCCGAGGGCAAGGGAACCGAGCATGATCGAACGGTGCGAGATCGACTTGTCGCCGGGGACAGTCATCTCGCCACGCAAGGGGGTTGATGATGTAACGATACGGGTTTCGGACATGTTCACCTCAAGACCTTGATTGATTACAGAATGGCGTCGCGATTGAGTTTTGAACGTAAAAAGTAGTCGTGCAGAGTCGCAGCGTCCGCCGTCCGGATCGCTTCTTTCAGTCCGGCGAGATCGGCTTCAAAGCGTTCGATCATCTCCAGCAGAGCTTCCCGATTGGTCAAAGCGATATCCCGCCACATCGTCGGATCCGAGGAAGCAATCCGGGTAAAATCCCGAAAACCACCGGCGGAGTACAGGAGGATATTCTCTTCGTAACGGTCATAAGCGCCGACAGCATTGACCAGGGCATAAGCGACCATATGCGGCAGATGACTGATGGCGGCAAGGATCCGGTCGTGCTTCTCCGCATCCATGAGCATCACCTCGCTGCCGACTGCCTGCCAGAGAGCCGTCACCAGGGCGAGGGCCTGCGGGTCACTGCGCTTGGTCGGGGTAAGGATACAGCGTTTGCCGCGATAAAGAGACGCAAAGGCCGCCGTGGCACCACTGCGCTCGGTACCGGAGATCGGGTGGCCGGGGACATAACGCAGCGTCGGCGGCAACAGCGGTTCCAGAGCGGCGATGACCGCAGCCTTGACACTACCGCCGTCGGTGAGGATGGCGCCTGACTTCAGGTAGGGAGCGATTGCCGTGAGGGCGGCCGGCATCGCCAGCACCGGGGTGGCAAGAAAGATCAAATCAGCTTCCGCAAGCTCTTTGGGTCCGTCACAAGCGTAATCGATAATACCGAGCTGCAAAGCCTGCGCGAGGTTGTGCGGATCGAGATCGAAACCGAGGATATGACCAGCGACGCCGGCCTCCTTAAGGGCGAGAGCAAGAGAACCGCCAATCAAGCCGACCCCGACGATCGCGACAACCGGAATATGCAGAGGACCATTCATGCGGCGGCCTTTTCCTTCAACGGTTCTGCGGCAATATTCCGGAAGAGGTACCAGTTTTCGCCAAGGGCTTCGATAAAGATGTAATCCTGCGGCGACATCGGCGGGGGGCTCATTCCGGGCGGGAGATGAAGGAGACCAAAAACACTATCAAGGAAGGCACTGACCCGCACTTCACTGCCGAGGTCACTCCCCTTTTCCGTACCCTTACCGTCGGCAGCACTGACAAGCCGAGTCATCTCTCCATCACTCTTGCTGGTACCATAAAGACGCACACCGACCAGTGCCGCCGCTTTGGCAGCGGCTTCAGCTTCTTCCATCTTGCCGGTTTCGACCAAACGTGCAATGGCTGCGAAGATGATTTGGTTCTGCTGAAAATACTCCTTGAAGGTCTCTGTGGACATAAAGAGTCGCTGCAATTGGATTAAACGCATCTCCTGTACGGCACTCCGCCCGGATTGCGTCCGGAGGCGTTGATACTCCACAGCCGCAAGATAAGGGGGGATATGCAACGACTTGATCAGGTCAAGTTTACTACCAAGAACGCCCCGTTGAAAGAAGGCGCTCCACATCTCCGCAGTGTCGGCGCGATCAACGACAGCTTCGTAAATAGCGGTGGTTTCACTTTCAACCAGCAGGCGGAAGCTCACCGTGGCGTCCTTGGGGAGATAGACCCCGACCATCGCTCGCCGGGAAAATTCTTCCTGGGCCGCAACGGTCAGATGGAGGGAACGGTTTACGACCCCGGCTGGTGAAAAGAATTCCTGCAGAATCTGCAATTCGACCGCCGAGTCAGCCATTGCCGGCGAAGCCAGCAGGGTCAAGACAAAGAAGAAGAGGCAGAATGACCTCATTTCTTTTCCTGATCCGCTTTTTGATAAGAACCGAGAACCTTGAAGAGTTGACAGTACCCCTTCAAATCCTCGATGGCGCCCCGGACATTCTCTTCCTCAATGTGCCCGTCGATATCCAGGAAGAAGATGTATTCCCAGGCTTTGCTCTTCATCGGCCGGCTCTCGATCTTTGAAAGATTGATGTCTCGGCGATTAAAGGGTTCAAGCATCTTGTAAAGGATACCGGGTTCATCGCGGACGCTGAACATCACCGAGGTCTTATCATGGCCGGTGCGCGGTGGTGATTTCTTGCCGATGACCAGAAAGCGCGTAAAGTTGTTGGGGTTATCCTCGATCTTATGTTTAACGACCTGCACCCCGTACAGCGTTGCCGCCATTTCGCTCGCCACCGCCGCGACCGAACCGTCTTCCGCCGCCATCTGCGCTGCGCGGGCGGTACTGGCAACGTCGACCAAAGGGATATCGGGGAGATTTTCTTCCAGCCAGTGCCGGCACTGCGCTAAAGCCTGGGGATGGGAGACGACGCGGGTAACCTCTTCGAGCCGACCAGAGAGGGAAAGGAGATCATGGGAAATCGCCAATTTAATTTCGGCATTGATCACCAAGTCGGTGACCATGAACATATCCAAGGTGTGGGCAACCACTCCTTCGGTCGAGTTTTCCACCGGCACAACGCCGAAATCAGCACGGCCGCGACTGACATCCTCGAAGACCGCCGAGACACTCTTCTCGGGGATGAGTTGCGCGGAATAGCCGAATTGACGCATGGCAGCAACATGGGTATTGGTTGCCTGCGGTCCCAAAAAAACGACCTTCATCGGATGTTCGAGAGAAAGGGAAGCGGAGATAATCTCCCGCCAGACGCGGCGAATCCCTTCTTGCGGGAAAGGTCCGTGATTGGCAGCCGAAAGGCGATCAAAGATGGCCCGTTCCCGCGCCGGGATATAAAAATCCAGCGCGCCACCTGATTTGGCCTTGCCGACTTCGATCGCCCACTGCGCCCGTTGGTTGAGCAGGTCGAGGATGGCGTTATCGACAGCGTCGATCTCGTTGCGCAGTTCGTCCAGACTCTTTGTCGTCATTCATACCTCCAACCGGTCAAAAATGGTGCATGAAGATAGTTTATCCCCGGATAAAAATCAAGAAAGTGAACAAGTTAGATTCATTTTATTGCGCATCGACATAGACGGTAAAGAGAGTGTCTCCCTCAGCAAAGACAATACGATCGCGCTGGATTTCTTGAACTTTGACGTTGCCGACAAACTCATTGGTCATCACCGGCAGTCCATCCACCACCGCCATGCGCGCCGCACTATCGTCCTGCCAGGCAATCGCGGAGACGACCGGGCGTTGTCGTTCCTCGATAACGGCAGGTGTCGCTTTGTTTGCCTGGGCCGGCGGCAAACTTTTGCTTGCAAGCAGCGCCACCGGCTGATCGCCTTTTGCGGAGGGGAGTGCCCTGGTCGCAACAGCGGGAGTCGGAGGCGGGAGCAGAATCGGCTTCCTTTGGTCGATGACTTCTTCAATAATCAACTCTCCGCCCTGCCCTGCTGACTTTGTGGTGGCGAGGGGCGCCGCTGTCGGGGGGAGCGCGATGATTTGCGGTACCGGTCGCCAGAACCACAGAGCTGCCGCTAACAGCAAGCCGACCACTGCGAAGGTCGTTGGCCAGAGCCAGCGTGGGGTCGAGGAGCGTTGCGGGTTATGACGCAAGAGGCTGGCAGCAATCTCCGGCGCTACCGGACTTTTACGCGCCCGCTCTTGCTCTAAACGCCGCAGGGCTTTAAGAATCGAACTCATTGGTCTCCCCCGGTCAATAGAATGGGGTAGCCGTAGAGACGACTTTCCCGATAAAGAGCGATCAGGGTCTGCATACCGGCGATACCATCGACCGGAAGTTGCTGCTCATCCTGGAAAGTCCGGATTGCGGCGCTGGTGAGGTCGTCATAATGACCGCTCCTCGGGACATTCTTGCCAACACTATTGAGGAGCGACTGTAAGGCCACAATCTCCCGAGCCTTTTGGAAGGGCCCTTGCCCGAGCGGTAAGTCCAAAGGATTCTTCCAAAGGAGATAAGCGCGATTTTTCCAGTACGGCGCAAGCTGAGCCGGTGAAATCGTCACTGTCCGGCCATTCTCCACCGCCACCATCACTCCGCCTGCTGTCTGTCCGGTGACAAGGAGGTAGCGCAGCTCCGCAGCATCGATAACTTCGAGGATCAAGGGGAGGCGCAGCTGCAAAAGAGCGTGAAGATCACCCTGCAAACGCGCCACGGTCATTTTTTGATCCCGGCTCAGATTGAGTGTTTCTTCCAGCGTTGCCGCCGCTACAACCGGCTGCCCTCCCCATAGGGATAAAAGTGAGTTGACGACATGCTGACGGTTCACCTCTGTCGGAGTTTGGCGCAGAAGCGGGAGGATTTCATCCGTAAAAGGATCGACCTCGGGTTTGACCAGGATGGTTCTTTCCGGAACCGGGGCTTTTTCCGCACGGGGCAGCGCCCAGAGAGTCAGGGCAAAGAAGGGAATAATCAGGAGCAACCACAACAGTGCAGGAGAAAAAGAAAGTCTCTTCTGATAACGGCGCACTTCTTGACTTGCACGGCGGATCTCCGGGAGATCGATCCGTTCGATGTTATCGGCATAGCCGATGAGCAGGGCGCGATCACACAGAACATTAATCATGCGAGGATTGCCCTGCGTGAGTTGATAAATCTTTTTTATCGCCGCCGCAGTAAAGATGTGGCCGCGATTCCAACCGGCAATACCCAGGCGATGCTCAATGTAGGCGGCAGTATCCTCAGCATCCATCGCCTGCAAATGGTAACGCACGGTAATCCGCTGACTGAGTTGGCGTAACTCCTGCTTTTCGAGCAGGGCGCCGAGTTCCGGCTGCCCGACCAGCACAATCTGAATGAGCTTGTCGGTTTCGGTTTCAAGATTCGAGAGGAGGCGGATCTGTTCGAGAACATCGATGGCCAGGTTCTGCGCTTCATCGATCACCAGAACAACCGTCCGTCCCGCGGCATTCTCCTGCAGTAAAAAAGTATTCAGGGCGGCATGGAGTTCCGGTGGCGACGCCTGATGTTCGAGACCGAATTCCCGGTTAACCGTGCGCAACAGATCCGGTACCGACAGGCAGGGATTAAAGATATAAGCGATCCGCGCTTCTTCCTGTTCGAGTTCGAGAAAGAGCGTACGCAGTACCGTAGTCTTGCCGGTTCCGACTTCTCCGGTGACCTCGATAAAGCCGGCATGGCGACGAATGCCGAAGAGGAGATGGGCAAAGACCTCGCGGTGGTGCTTACTCAAAAAGAGATAGCGTGGATTCGGTGTAATCGAAAAGGGTTTATCGGTTAATCCATAAAAATCGAGATACATGGGAGTTCCTTAGTCGAAAAAACAATCAACGCAGGCGATTTTGGCGATTTTTATCAGCTATTGCAAGCTCCAATAAAAATATGTGTATAATAACCCCGTTTCCAAGAAGTCTTGTACATAACCCGAGAGAGGTCGCGATGCTGAACTGGCAAACCTTTACCAAAGAACCGCGTATCGCCTACTTTACCATGGAGATCGGCATCACCAACGATATTCCGACCTATAGCGGCGGGCTCGGGGTTTTGGCTGGTGACACAATCAAGAGCGCCGCCGATCTTAACCTGCCGATGATCGGTGTGACCCTGGTCAGTCGCAAGGGTTATTTCACTCAGAAGATTGCGGCGGATGGAACGCAAAGTGCTTATCCCTTGCCGTGGAGTCCGGAAAAGCGTCTCGAACTCTTGCCGGTCAAAACCCTGGTGACTATCGAAAATCGCGATGTCAAAGTCCAGGCCTGGCTCTATCGCGTCAAGAGCCCTAATGGCGGTGTCGTCCCGGTCATCTTTCTCGATACCAACATTCCTGGCAATGCCGAAGAAGATCAAGGGATCACCGATCACCTTTACGGCGGTGACCTTACTTATCGTCTCAAGCAGGAGATTGTCCTCGGCATCGGCGGTTATCGTATCCTCGCCGCCCTCGGCTTTCTGATCCGCAAATATCACATGAACGAAGGTCACGCCGCCCTTTTAACCCTCGAACTTCTCAACGAGACCTACCGCCATAACAAGCTCAATGATGAAATCCCTTGGAATCAGCAGAAAGTTGCCGAACAATGTGTCTTTACCACCCATACTCCGGGAGCCACCGGACACGACCATTTTCCTTATCCCTTGGTCGAACAGGTGCTCGGCCCCCTTGTCCCCCTCGACGTTCTCAAGCAGTTTGGCGGCAACGAAGAACTTAATCTGACCGTACTCGCCTTGAAACTCAGCGGCTTTGTCAATGGGGTTGCCAAGAGACACCGCGAAGTCTCCACCGCCATCTTCCCCGGTTTTAAGATTCACGCCATCACCAATGGCATACACCCCTTTACCTGGGCCTCTCCCTTCTTCGTCAATCTTTATAACGATCATCTCCCCGGTTGGGCGAATGAGCCGGAAGTTTTAGTCCGCATCGATTCCGTCCCCGATGAAGAGCTCTGGGATGCCCATTACGGGGCTAAATCCTTCCTTTTTCAGTATGTCGAAGAAGAGACCGGCATTACTCTCGATCCCGAGATCCTGACGATCGGTTTTGCCCGCCGAGCCACTGCCTATAAACGCGGCGACTTGATCTTCCGCGACATCAATCGCCTGCTTAAGATCGGCGCCGGCCGCTTGCAGCTCATCTTCAGCGGCAAAGCCCACCCGCATGATGCGGCCGGGAAAGAGATGATCCGGCGGATTATCGAAGGGACCCATGCTCTGGGCGGGATGGTGCGCGCGGTCTATCTGGAAAATTACAATATGGAGATTGCCAGCAAGATGATCCCCGGCGTTGATCTGTGGCTCAACACGCCGATGCGGCCGCTGGAAGCGTCCGGTACCAGCGGTATGAAGGCCGCGCTGAACGGTGTGCCGAACTTCAGTATTCTCGATGGCTGGTGGCTGGAGGGGCATATCGAAGGGGTGACAGGCTGGTCGATCGGCTCAGCATCCAGCAGCACCGCCCCGGATCGTAATCATGATGCCGAAGACGCGCTCGACCTTTATCATAAACTGGAAAAGCTGATTATCCCCTTGTACTACAATGATCGTCCCGGCTGGATTCGATTAATGAAGAATGCGATCGGCAAAAATGCTTATTACTTTAACACCCACTCGATGATGCGGCGCTATGTGACCGAGGCTTATATCCACTAGTGACAATTGACCTTTACTGACAAAACGGCCCGCCAGAGAGATCCTCTGCCGGGCCGTTTTGATTAAAAATTCAACGTTGTTCAGCGCAGTAATTTGGCCAGATACAGGAA
>JAXMLA010000279.1:0-2216 GCA_034370465.1 Desulfuromonadales bacterium | reverse complement strand
CTCGTGAGCGAATCCGCCAGATTGAGGTCAAGAGTCTCGAAAAGTTGCGGCGCATGGCTGCCGGTCTCGATCTCGATGCATCTTCACCAGTTGTCCGCCGCAAGAAGAGTTGACGCCGCTTTATCCAGATGTTATCGCCAGTGGAGTTGTGACTATGCAGGAATTGAAAGATTCGATCCGTGACATTGTCGATTTCCCTAAAAAGGGGATCGTCTTCAAAGACATCACCACCCTTCTTGCTGACCCGCGTGCCTTTCACCGGATGATCGATTTGATTGCGCATCGCTACATCGGCATGAATATTCAGCAGGTTGTCGGCGTCGAAGCGCGCGGTTTTATCCTCGGAGCAGCGCTTGCCTACAAGCTCGGCACCGGCATCACCCTGGTTCGTAAACCGGGGAAACTTCCCTTTACAACCGTCAGCAAGACTTATGACCTTGAATATGGGACCGATACCCTCGAAATTCATCAAGATGCGTTCAAGCCGGGTGACCGCGTCCTTATCGCTGACGACCTCCTTGCTACCGGCGGCACAGTTGCTGCTGTCTATGACCTGGTCACCGGTCTCGGCGCTGAAGTCGTCGAGTGTGCCTTCATGGCCGAGCTTGAATTCCTCAATGGTCGCAGCCGCCTCCCGGCCGGTAAGACCTTCAGCCTTATGCAATTTTAGAGTAAATCGAACATTTTAAGTCCCCGTAGCTCAGCAGGATAGAGCACTTCCCTCCTAAGGAAGGGGCCGGACGTTCGAATCGTCTCGGGGACGCCAATAAAAACAGGCTGTTAGCGATATTGCTGGCAGCTTTTTTTATTCTATGCTGTGATTTGTGGTATGCGGGCTTTGCGTAGGAATTAACAACTGTTTTCTTGCTCATCATCTCCTGACTCGTTATAATGCCAAGCTTTATTAAGCTTGAAAGGAAATTTATGTTTAGAGAAGAGAAAGAAGCCCTCAACATTCTGCGCAGCAAGCTCGCCGAGCTGAGGAGGTTTCTTTGACATCGAGGGGAAGAAGGAGCGCATGGCCGAGCTTGATGCCGAGATTGCCAAACCCGGTTTTTGGGATCGAGGTGATCAGGCGCAAGAGTTGCTGCGTGAGCGAACCTCTCTGCAAAAGATAGTTGAAGGCTGTGAGGGGACCTGGTCTGAGACCGATGACCTCCTGCTGTTGTGTGAATTGGGCGAAGAAGGGGAAGACGAGGGGACACGCGAAGAGATTCGTGCCATCATCCCGGCTCTGGAAGCGACTGTTTCCCGGATGGAGTTTGCCCGCATGCTTTCGGGTGAGCACGATGCCCGTTCCGCTATTGTCAGTATCAACGCCGGTGCCGGCGGTACCGAGGCTCAGGATTGGGCTGACATGCTTTTGCGTATGTTCCTCCGCTACTGTGAAAAACGCGGTTACAAGACCGAGATGACCGATTTTCAGCCGGGGGACGAAGCCGGCGTCAAGGGGGCGACCTTTACTGTCGAAGGCGAATACGCCTACGGTTGGCTGCGCGCCGAGATGGGGATTCACCGTTTGGTGCGTATCTCCCCTTACGATTCCAACGCCCGACGTCATACCTCCTTTGCTTCAGTCTTTGTCTTTCCCGATCTCCCCGATGATGTCGAGATCGAGATTGACGAAAAAGATCTCAAGGTCGATACCTATCGATCGAGCGGGGCCGGGGGTCAGCATGTCAACAAAACCGAATCAGCCATTCGCATTACCCACATGCCCTCCGGAGTCGTCGTGGCCTGTCAGGCGGAACGCTCGCAGCATAAAAATCGTGCGATTGCCATGAATCAACTCAAAGCGCGCTTGTATGCCCTGGAAGTTCAAAAGAAGGAAGCAGAGGCGACGGCGATTGCCGGTGACAAGAAGGAGATCGGCTGGGGGAGTCAGATTCGTTCTTATGTGCTGCATCCCTACCGGATGGTCAAAGATCATCGCACCAACTTTGAAACATCGAATACCGAGGCTGTCCTCGACGGCGACATCGGACCGTTCATAGAAGCATATCTGCTCAGCAAATCGTCGTCGTAGTTATCGGAGAACTGCCCATGCGTCCACTTTGTTTGCTCGTTTCCTTTCTTTGCGTTCTGACTCTGACGGCCTGTGGAACAGAGGACGAGATAACTGCGCCGGTCTTCAGCAATATCCTGGTAAACGGTGCGGTTGTTTCGTCGCCTTACACAGATTCCCCGGTCATCATTACCGGCAATATTGATGATCT
>JAXMLA010000278.1:0-37198 GCA_034370465.1 Desulfuromonadales bacterium | reverse complement strand
GGATGATGAAAATCCGCACAACCGTTAGGACCAATATGACCACCCGTTTCCTTCTCCTACCAAAAACGATAAAGGGGTCGGTTATGGTAGGGGCGCCCCTTGTGGGTGCCCGCTCTGAGTGGAATGTTTCTTCACCTTTCATCCTATTTTATGGGGCCTTTTCCAAAGGCTAAAAGAATCGAACGGGACGGAATTGTTTTTGAAGTGGAGGCAGCGAATGGTGTCAGGCAGCGAATGGTGTCAGAGCTACACACTTGACAGAAAAGGCTGAACCAACGGCAAAAAATACAAGTTCCAACTGCGCGAACCGTTATTCCGGTTGCCATATCAACTGAAAAAATATGAATATAAGTCACTATGAAGACTGATTTATCAATATCAGACAACAAATAGTTCCCACCATACTGTCATTGGACTGGCCGCCGTGGCCCGCGGTTTTGCCCCACGAGACAGCGGCAAAATGCTGGAGACGGTGGTTGTCAATGAGCTGATCCGCCGGGGTGGTGATCTTTATTACGGAAAAATCAGTCACGGTCTGGAGATCGATTGTATCGTCCTCAAGGATGGGCGGATTGAGCTCATGGTACAGGTCTGCCAAGAGATGAACGATCCCAAAACACGCCATCGGGAGATCCGGGCGCTCGCTAAGGCCGCCGGTGAGATCCCCCATGCAGAGGATGCCCGCCTGATGATCCTGACACCAGGACCAGGAGAAGTGATTCAGCAGGATGGGCGCGAGATTGAGATTGTGAATCTGTCCAGGTGGCTACTGGGGCTGGAAGAGAGATAAAAAAGGTCAACCCTACGTGATTTTCGGTAGGGTCGGTCTGGGTAAGGAAGATCAAAGCCGGGGCACCCCTTGTGTGTGCCCCGGCTTTGTTTTTTACTTCATGGCCTTTTCGAGGTTTTGCGTCTTTCCGATAAGGATGAGCAGGTCACTGTCCTTGATCACATGATTGGCCGGGGGGAGCATGGTGAATTCATCGGTCAGGACATCTTTTATGGCGATCACTGTGACATGGTAGGTTTGCCTTAAGCCCAGCCCGGCCAGGGTCTTGCCGATAAAATGTGCCGGCGGCGCCGATTCTGAAATGGAGTAGTCTTCAGCCAGAGGAATCGATTCGAGAATGTTGGGATGGGAGAGATTGTGCGCGGTCCTCTTGGCCATGTCCTTTTCGGGGAAGATAATATCGGTGGCACCCAGCTTCTCCAGAATGCGCCCGTGGTCTTCACTGATGGCCTTGACCAGGATGCGCGGCACCTTCAGCTCTTTGAGGTAAAGGGTGATCAGCGTCGAAAGGTGTGAACGTTCCCCGGTGGAGACAATCACCCCGTCCATTTCACCGATCCCCTGTGAACTGAGAAATTCCTTGTTGGCGGCATCGCTGAGGATGGAGTAGGTGCAGCAGTCCTGCACCGCCTGAACTTTATCTTTGTCCGCATCGATGGCGATGACGTCGTGTCCTGACTGGAACAGTTCGTTGGCCACATGAAAACCGAAGTTCCCCAGCCCGATGACGCAATAGCGTTTTTTCATATTGTCTCCCTTTAGCCAATCATAATGTTCGCTTCTGAATAGCGAACAGCAAGACGGTTGCGACGATGAGCAATTGCAAAGGCGATGGTGAGAAGGCCGACCCTGCCGATAAACATGAGGACAATGACAATGACTTTCCCCGGTACCGTCAATTCGGCGGTGGTCCCCATGGAGAGCCCGACCGTCCCGAAGGCAGAGAAGGCTTCAAAGGCGTTCTTCAGGAAGCTGCGCGGACTCTCTTCGACCAGATGCGGGCTCTGCACGATCAGCAAGCCGAACAAGGCAATGCCGATGAGGACAACGGCTAACAGTACCAATGCCAGGGCTTTGCTGGTTGCCTCCTCCGGAACCGTGCGCTTGAAGAGATTGGTGTGTTCACACCCTCTCAGGCGGTTATAGAGAATGCCGAAAAAGAGGGCGAGGCTGGTGGTCTTAACCCCGCCGCCGGCCGATCCGGGCGAGGCGCCGATGAACATCAGGAAGATGATCAGAAAGAGGGTCGGCGAACGGAAGGCATTGAGATCGATGCTGTTGAAGCCGGCGGTCCGGGCAGAAACCGATTGAAAAAGAGCGACCCACAAGCCTTCGGAATAAGTCATCCCCGCCAGGGCCTCGCCGGCCTCCAGCCAGTAGATCATCACCGTGCCGAAAACGATCAGCAAGCCGCTGGTCAGCAGAACCAGGCGACTGTGCAGAGAAAGTCTGGCCCGTCTTTTTCCGCGGGGAGAGGCGAACGCAAGGAGTTCCCGGATCACCAGAAAGCCGATGCCGCCCAAAATGATCAGGCCCATGATGGTCAGATTGATCAGCGGGTTGAATCGGTATCCTTCGAGGCTGTTGCTGAAGAGGGAAAAGCCGGCATTGCAGAAGGCCGAGATGGAATGGAAGATGGAGATATAGGTCCCCTGCAAAAATCCAAACTCGGGGATGAAGACGATCGCCAGGAGAGCCGCGCCGATCCCCTCGATGACGAGGGTGAGAATGAAGATGCTGCGGACCAGACTTTGCCAGGAATCGACCGGGGTGTGGAGCAAGGTTTCCTGGATAATCCAGCGGCCCCGCATCCCTACACCCAGGCGCAGGTAGATGAAGAGGTAGACCGAAAAGGTGATGATCCCCAGACCGCCGATCTGAATCAGGGTGAGTACCACCGTCTGTCCGAAGAGGGTGAGTTTGGTGCCGGTATCCACAACCACCAGGCCGGTAACGCACTGCGCCGAGGTCGCGGTAAAGAGGGCGTCGAGCAGGGAGAGCGGTTCACCATTGGCCGCCCAGGGAGTAGCCAGCAGGAGAGTGCCGACCAGAATGGCGGCAGCGTAATAAAGGATAAGAATCTGACCAGGCGGGCGGGTTTGCAAAAAGTGGCGAATGCTGGGTGGCATGAAAAAGATCCCTTTACTGTGTCGGTGACACATTCACAAAAAGGTCGGGCGATGGCTGGCGGATTATCGCCCTTTCAATTTCTCAGGGCAAGAATTAAAAGAGGCGGAAGGAATCATCCGATGGAGGTAACGATGGGGCGGACTTAATTGATGCCCTTTATCTTTATAATGGAATGTTTTCATGTGATAATATTCCCGGTGTGGAGTTGCATATCCGCCCTGTTAAGCGCGCACTTAGGGAAAGCGACCCCCCGAGGGATCAGACCTTGACACAAAAATCACCAGTTATGACCCAAACCCCCCAGTTCACCTATCGCCCCATAGGCATTCTGCGCTCCCCTTATGCCCACCGCATTGATGCACCCCATCAAGGCACGGTGGTGGAAGGGACGGAGAGCGGGGAGTTGGCGCTCGCCACTCTGGAACTGGAGGATTGGCTGGAAGAAAAAGTCCTTCAGGATCTGAGCGGCTTCGATCGGCTTTGGCTGATCTTCGCTTTTCATCGCAGCGAAGGCTGGAAAAGCACCGTCAAGCCGCCACGGGGTGGAGCAAAACGGGGCGTTCTCGCCACCCGCTCCCCGCATCGTCCCAATCCTCTTGGCCTGTCGGCGGTTGAGTTAGTCAGCATTGAAGGCCGGACGCTGCATCTGCGCGGTATTGATCTCCTCGATGGCACCCCGGTTCTCGACATCAAGCCCTATGTGCCCTACGCGGATGCCTTTCCGGATGCCAAGGCCGGCTGGATTGACGAGTTGGACACAAAGCTCGGGCGTTATTTTGCGCCGGGACCGCGAAAGCCCCGGTAATCGAACAAATCGGGGCGGAGACGGTACCGCCCCCGCATCTTCTGGTATTTCCCCCCGTTCCCGAAGCAAAACAAGACAGCAAAGCTTGTCAAGTCTCCGTTATCCTGTATCCTTTATGGTGGAGAAGCTCATCCTTCTCCTTTATTATTTTACACGTCTGTCTGTCATCACTTTGACCGGAGGTAAAAAATGAAAGTGAACTTTATTGCGGCCCTGGTGGTCGCGGCTCTGGCGGCTTTCTTTGCCATACAAAATTCCCAGGTCGCCACCGTGACCTTCTTCGGTTGGTATTTTGAAGCGTCGCTGGTGATGGTCCTCATGATCACCTTTGCGGCCGGCGCCCTGACGGCGATGCTGATCATGATTCCGGCTTCGATGAAGAAATCGCTGGAGATCAAGCGGCTCAAGGCACAGATCCCCCCGCCGCCGGCACCGGAAAAAAGCGCTATCGGAAGCCTGGAGCCGGGCTCGCGCCCACCGGGGACATATGAATAGAGCGCTGCCCTTGATCTTTACCGTCCCGGAAGCGGCGCTTGCAAAGCCCCTTTGAAACGCTACGCTAGAGCGTGCGCGTTGCGATCGCACCGTTAAACCGGTGCTGACTCAGGAGTCAAATATGGAATGGTATCAGATGGATGTTCGCCAGGCGCTGGACGCCTCCACCTCGAAGGAAGAGGGGCTCTCCAGCGAGGAGGCAGCGCGGCGTCTGGCCGAGTACGGCCCCAACAAGTTAGCCGAGGGCGAGGAACTCAGCCGGCTGAAGATCCTGTTGCACCAGTTCACCAGTCCCCTTATCTATATCCTGCTGATTGCCGCGGTCGTCACCTTCTTTTTGCGCGAATATATCGACACCGGCGTGATCATGGCGGTGGTGCTGTTGAATGCGATCATCGGCTATTTTCAGGAGTTCAAAGCCGAGGAGAGTGTCCGTGCCCTGAAAAATCTTTTGGTGGCCAAGGCGCGGGTGATTCGTGACGGCCATGAAAAGGAGATCCCCGGCGTTGATCTGGTGCCGGGGGATATTGTCCTTCTCGCTTCCGGGACGCGGGTGCCGGCCGATCTGCGCCTTCTCCATACCAACGAACTGCGGATTGATGAAGCGATGCTGACCGGCGAGTCGCTGCCGGTGGAAAAGAAGACCGCGACGATTGCGGACGCAGGGTTGACGCCGGCGGATCAACTCAACATGGCCTTTATGGGGACGGCGGTGGTCAACGGCCGGGCCAGGGGGGTGGTAACCGGAACCGCCGGCAGTACGATTCTCGGCGATATCGCTGATCAGGTCCGGGATATCGGCCTGGTCAAGGCGCCGATCCAGGAAAAGATCGAGAAATTCGCGCGGATGATCGGTCTGCTGGTGCTGGCGGCTTCGCTCCTCCTCTTCTTTGTCGGGCTGCTGCTGGGCGGGAGCGTCAAGGAGATGTTCATGGTGGCGGTGGCTGCGGCGGTGGCCACCATCCCCGAAGGGCTGCCGATTGTCGTCACCATCGCCATGGCGGCGGGGGTGGCGCGGATGGCGAAACATAATGCCATTATCCGCAAACTGGCGGCGGTGGAGACACTGGGGAGCACCACCACCATCTGTTCGGATAAGACCGGCACCCTCACCCGCAACGAGATGACCGTAACCCGGATCTTTGACGGCGCACAGATTTATGAAGTCGGCGGGAGCGGCTATGAGCCGCAGGGCGAGATTGTCAGTGCCGGCCATGCGGTCACGGTTGGTGAGCAGCCGTCCCTTGATCTCCTCCTGCGCATCGGCCTCCTTTGCAATGAATCGGACATCTACGAGGAGGAAGGGCGTTGGAAGGTCGATGGCGATCCGACCGAAGGGGCTTTGTTGGTTGCGGCCGGCAAGGGGGGGCTGGCCAGTGAGAAGGAGCGCTTTAAACAGCTGGCGATTATTCCCTTTGAGTCGGAGCGCGGCTGGATGGCCACCCTCCACGAAAGTGACGGCAAGAAGCTGATTCTGGTCAAGGGGGCGCCGGAGCGGGTGGTGGAGATGTGCAGCGCCGGACCGGCAGAGGTCGAGGAGATCCTGCAAAGGGCGATCACCTTTGCCGGCGAAGGGATGCGGGTGCTGGCTTTTGCCTGGAAAGAGGCGCCGGACACCATGGATGACCTCACCCATGAGGACGCCGAACAGAGCCTCCTCTTTGCCGGTCTGCAGGGGATGATCGACCCGCCCCGCACCGAGGTGATCGAGGCGATCAGCGATTGCAAGCGCGCCGGCATCCGGGTGGTGATGATCACCGGCGACCATGCCGTCACCGCCCAGGCGATCGCCCGGCAACTCGGAATCATTGATGCCGAAGGGGGAGTACTGACCGGACAGGACCTGGAAGGGATGGATGACGACCAGCTCTTTGAGCAGGTCCGCCACATCTCGGTCTATGCCCGGGTGGCGCCGCAGCACAAGTTGCGCATTACCCGGCAGCTGATCCGCCATGGCGAGATCGTCGCCATGACCGGTGACGGCGTCAACGATGCCCCGGCCCTCAAGGCGGCGCATATCGGCATTGCCATGGGGATCACCGGCACCGATGTCGCCAAGGAAGCTTCGGACATGGTCCTGACCGACGACAATTTCGCCAGTATCTTCAATGCCGTACGCGAAGGGCGGATCGTCTTCGACAACCTGCGCAAGGTGACCTTCTTTCTGATTCCGACCGGGGTGGCTTCGATCATCTCCATTGTCGCCACCATGACACTGGGGGTGCCGATTCCTTATATCCCCGCCCAGCTCCTGTGGATCAACCTCGTCACCAACGGTTTGCAGGATGTGTCCCTGGCCTTCGAGCCGGCTGAAAAGGGGATCATCAACCGGCCGCCGCGCGACCCGCAGGAAGGGATCATGTCCCCTCTGCTGATTCAGCGGACGATTCTGGTCGGCATCGTGATTGCGGCCGGCGTGGTCTGGAACTACATGGCCGCTCTGCGTGACGGCGGTTCCCTGGAGAATGCCCGCACCGTGGCGGTGACGACCATGGTCTTTTTCCAGTTTTTTCAGGCCTGGAACAGCCGCTCCGAGTATGAATCGGTCTTCCGGATGAATCCCCTCGGCAATCCCTTCCTCTTCTACAGCATGATCGCCGCCTTCATTGCTCAGTTGGCCTTTATCTATGCGCCGCCCCTACAGTGGATCTTCCGCACCGTGCCGCTCAGCGGGGTCGAGTGGCTGCGGGTGCTGGGGGTTTCGGTCACGGTGGTGCTGGTGGTGGAGATCGACAAATGGCTGCGGCGGAGCAGTCGCTCGGCTGAAGTTTCAAGTCAAGCAGAGAGGAATCACTTTTGATTCTGGAAAGTCTTTTTTATGAAATCGCGCTGATTCTGGCGGCGAGCGCAGTCCTCGGAGCCCTGGCCCTGTGGCTGCGCCAACCGTTGATTGTCGCCTTTATTGTTGTCGGCATCCTCGTCGGCCCCTCGGGTCTGAACCTTTCCGGGGTCGATGAAAGCCTGAAGCTTCTGGCGGAGATCGGTATTGCTATCCTCCTCTTTGTCGTCGGACTCAAACTCGACCCGCACTTGATCCGGACCATGGGACCGGTCGCGCTCGCCACCGGTCTCGGGCAGGTCGCCTTTACCTCGATCTTTGGCTTCCTCATCGCCCTGGCTCTGGGCCTCTCCACTGTCGGGGCACTGTATGTTGCCGTGGCGTTGACCTTTTCCAGCACCATTATCATCGTCAAACTCCTTTCCGACAAGCGCGAGATCGACGCCCTGCACGGCCGGATCGCGGTCGGCTTTCTTATTGTTCAGGATATTGCCGTCATTATCGCCATGATTGGCCTCACCGCCCTCGGGGCCGGGGAAGCGTCGGGTAATCTTTTGAGCGACAGTTTTCAAGTCCTGCTCAAGGGGGTGTTGCTTCTCGTCGGCGTCGGCCTGCTGATGCGCTATGTCCTTCCCCCCCTTTTGCAGCATTTGGCCCGCACCCAGGAAATGCTCCTCCTCTTTGCCGTGGCCTGGGCGGTTCTCCTTGCCGCTGTCGGCGACATCCTCGGTTTCAGTAAGGAGGTTGGCGCTTTTCTCGCCGGCATCTCCCTGGCTGCGACCCACTTTCGCGAAACGATTGCTTCGCGTCTGGTCAGTCTGCGCGATTTTTTGCTCCTCTTCTTCTTTATCGGCCTGGGGGCACAGCTCGATCTCTCCCTGCTCGGCGCCCAGGTGGTGCCGGCCCTGATCTTTTCGGCCTTTGTCCTCATCGGCAATCCCCTGATCGTCATGGCGATCATGGGCTTCATGGGCTATCGGAAGCGCACCGGCTTTCTCGCCGGTCTCACCGTCGCCCAGATCAGCGAGTTTTCCCTGATTCTCGCCGCCCTCGGCGTCAGCCTCGGACATATCGATCGGGAAACCCTCGGGCTGGTCACTCTGGTCGGATTGATTACCATCGGCCTCTCGACCTACATGATCCTTTATTCCCATCCCCTGTATACCCGGCTGGCTCCCTGGCTGGGAATTTTCGAGCGCCGCCGCCCTTACCGGGAAAGCGGCGAAATTATGGATCAGGCGGTGGCGTCGACCGAAGTCATCCTCTTCGGCCTCGGCCGCTACGGTCGTAACATTGCCGAAAATCTCGTCCGCCGCGGCAAGCAGGTTCTGGCGGTCGACTTCGATCCCGAGGTGGTCACAGTCGGAAGTGGCGGGACCTTTCCGGTGTGCTACGGTGATGCCGAAGATCCCGAACTTCTCGAAAACCTCCCGTTGCAGCAGGTTCGCTGGGTGGTGAATACTATTCCCGGCCGCGACTCCAGCCTCCCTTTACTCAAGGCGCTGCGGGAAAAGGGCTATAGCGGAAAGGTCGTATTGACTGCTCATAATCAGCGGGAGGCAGATGACTATCGCCGCGCCGGGGCTGACAAGGTGCTGTGGCCCTTTGTCGACGCCGCGGAACAAGCGGTCGATTATCTCACCGCAACGCGGGAGGAACTCGCGGCCCTGGCCCCCTGGCCGGTCATTCTTGAAGAGATCAAAGTCCGCCCCGACTCCGTTGTTAGCGGCAAGCGGATCGGCGAACTGGCGTTGCGATCCCGCAGCGGCGTTTCGATTGTCGCGGTCGACCGCGCCGGGCGCAGCCATTACGATCCGACCGCCGATTTTTCCCTCTTTCCTGGTGATCGTCTTGTCCTTTTGGGTGGTAGCGAGGGGGTCGAAGCGGCCCGGCGTATTTTAGAAGAGCGGCAGGGGGGAGGGGAGGAGACAGTTTTCCATATGGCGGAATTCTTTGTTCGGGAGGATTCTTCGTGGGTCGGCAAGAGTCTTAGCGAACTCGATCTGCGCCGTCGGCGGGAAATTTCGATTATTGGGATTCAGCGCGGCGGCGAGCGAATCATCTCGCCGCCCCCCGAAGAGATCCTTTGTGCCGGGGATAAGCTCCTCGTGATCGGCCAGCCGGACGCGATCCGGATATGTCAGGAAGAAGAGACGGTATAAGGCAGGAATCCAAACCCCAAGGAGAGAAATCATGAGTAGTAGAGACGAGTACGTCCGCAAGATGCAGGCAAAGTTGGAAGAGTTGAACGCCGATATCGACAAGCTGGCCGCCAAGGCTGGCCAGGTTTCGGCCAATCTCAGGAGTGAATATAACGAGGAGATGGCCGCCCTGAAGGTGAAGCAGGCTGCCGCCCGCCAGAAGCTCGAAGCGATGCAGAAGTCGGGAGAGAGCGCCTGGCAGGATCTGAAGGCGGGGATCGATCTCGCCTGGACCGCCATCGGTGAATCGATCGACTCGGCCAAGTCGCGCTTTAAGTAGAGTTCTTCCTCAAGTTTCGGTTGTCGCACGAGAGTGGCGCTGAAGTGGCGGCGGGGCTCTTCAGCGCAACTGCGGAGAAAAGCCATGTCCTGGCATCAAAAAGAGATCAGGGAAGTCGTCGACGAACTCGGGGCAGGATTGCAGGGATTGACGACGGAGGAGGCCGCGCGCCGCTTGGCGGAGCACGGCCCCAACGAATTGATTGAAAAGAAGAAGAAGACGCTGGCGATGATGCTCCTCGACCAGTTTCGCGACTTTATGATCCTGGTACTGATCGCTGCTGCCATCATCTCCGGCGTCATCGGCGAAGCGACCGACACCATCGCCATCATCGTCATCGTGGTCTTAAACGCCGTCATCGGTTTTGTCCAGGAATACCGGGCGGAAAAGGCCATGGCGATGCTCAAGAAGATGTCCGAGCATTCCGCTGTGGTGTTGCGTGACAACCTGCCGGCGACGGTGCCGGCGGCGCAGCTCGTCCCCGGTGATCTGGTCCTTCTCGAAGCCGGCAAGGTCGTGCCGGCTGATATGCGCCTGGTCGAGGTCGCCCAGCTGAAGATCGAAGAAGCGAATCTGACCGGCGAATCGTTGCCAGTGGAGAAGATCGTCGACCTCCTCGCCGATGCGCAACTCCCCCTCGGCGACCGCAAGAATATGACCTACAAAGGGACGATCGTCACCTACGGCCGCGGTCAGGGGGTGATCGTGGCGACCGGCATGGCGACAGAGCTGGGGAAGATTGCCACCCTCCTGCAGGATGAAGAGGAGGTCAAGACCCCCCTGCAAAAGCGGCTCGCGACCTTTGGTAAAAAGCTGGCTCTGGCGGTCCTCGCGATCTGTGCCGTCATCTTTGGCGTCGGACTGCTGCGCGGTGAACCGCCTCTGCTCATGCTCCTCACCGCCATCTCCCTCGCCGTCGCTGCCATCCCTGAAGCGTTGCCGGCGGTGGTGACCATCTCCCTCGCTCTCGGCGCCAGCAAGCTGGTCAAGCAGAATGCCCTGATCCGCAAACTGCCGGCGGTTGAAACCCTCGGCTCGGTCACTTATATCTGCTCGGATAAGACCGGCACCCTGACTCTGAACAAGATGACGGTGGAAGAGATCTATGCCGACGCCACCCTCCACACTGGCGAGGAGCTGGGGACCGGGGAGCGAGCCGAGCTCTTTACCGCTCTGGCGCTGAGCACCGATGCTGCCCTCGATGCTCTCGGGCGGCCGATCGGTGACCCCACCGAAGTGGCTCTGTATGATATCGCCAAACTGAAAGGTTTTGACAAAAAGGATCTCGAGAAGGTCTTCCCGCGCGTCGCCGAGATTCCTTTCGATTCCGCGCGCAAATGCATGACGACCTTTCATGAAATCCCCGTCGATGCCCCTTTCCTGACCGGAGGAGCCGGCAAATTTGTCTCCCTGACCAAGGGGGCGATCGATGTGCTTCTCGACAAATCCGTCAAGGTCTTGACCAGTACCGGCTTGCAGGACGTCGATCGTGGGGAGCTGGAGAAGGTCAACGAGCGGATGTCCGCTGACGGCCTGCGCGTCCTCGGCATGGCGATGCGCGTCTGGGAGACTTTGCCGACGGATTTAAACCCGGAGCTGGTCGAAACTGAGCTGATTATCCTCGGTCTGATCGGGATGATGGATCCGGTGCGGGACGAAGCCAAAGAGGCGGTGCGCTTATGTCGCAGCGCCGGGATCAAGCCGGTAATGATCACCGGCGATCATCCGCTGACCGCTACGACGATCGCCACCCGTTTGGGAATTCTTGAAGAGGGTGACAAGGGAGTTCTGACCGGCCGGGAACTGGCGGAACTCTCCCTGGAGGAGTTTGAAGATCGGGTCGAAGATATCCGCGTCTATGCGCGAGTGGCGCCGGAACAGAAGCTCAAGATCATCAAGGCGCTGCAGGACAAGGGACAGTTTGTCGCCATGACCGGCGACGGCGTCAACGATGCGCCGGCCTTGAAGCGCGCCGACATCGGTATTGCCATGGGGATCACCGGCACCGACGTCTCCAAAGAGGCGGCGCACATGATCCTTCTGGACGACAACTTTGCCACCATCGTCAAGTCAGTGAAAGAGGGGCGGCGGATCTTCGACAATATCCGCAAGTTCATCAAGTACACCATGACCAGCAACTCCGGCGAGATCTGGACGATCTTCCTCGCCCCCTTTTTCGGCCTCCCCATCCCTCTCCTGCCCATTCATATTCTCTGGATCAACCTCGTCACCGACGGTCTCCCCGGTCTGGCGCTGGCGGTGGAGCCGGCGGAGAAGGGGATCATGGAGCGGCCGCCGCGCCATCCCCAGGAAAGTATCTTTAGCGGCGGTCTCGGCGTCCATATCCTTTGGGTCGGCCTGCTCATGGGGGGCGTTGCTCTCGCTACCCAGGCGTGGTCACTGCACACCGGTAGCGCCCATTGGCAGACGATGGTCTTTACTGTCCTTTGTCTGAGTCAGATGGGGCATGTGCTGGCGATCCGCTCAGAGCGGGAATCCCTCTTCAGCCAAGGGCTCTTCACCAACAAACCGCTGGTCGGGGCCTTCCTCCTCACCTTTGGCCTGCAGATGGCGACGATCTATGTGCCGATCCTGCAACCGATCTTCAAGACCGAGGCGCTGACCTTGGGAGAATTGACCTTGACCCTGGCGCTCTCCTCGCTGGTCTTCGTTGCGGTCGAGATCGAAAAGTGGCTGAAGCGGCGGCGGGGGTAAAAGACGACTATCCGCGCTTCTCGTGGCTGGACATTCTCAACCTTTATGGTTATCATCCCACAACTTTAGTGCAGGAGCGGGCTCGATCCCGCTCCTTGAATTTTACCCGCGCTTCAATCAACAGAGCAGACGATGATTCTTATCAAAAAAGGTCTCGATCTCCCCATTGCCGGCAAGCCGACGCAGCGCATCGACGCCGGCGTGGCGGTGCAACGGGTGGCGCTGCTGGCGCACGATTATCCCGGCATGAAGCCGACGATGCTGGTGCAGGAGGGGGAGAAGGTCAAGCTCGGCCAGCCCCTCTTCAGCGATAAAAAGAATCCGCGCGTCCTGTATACGGCGCCGGGATGCGGCGTCGTGACCGCTATCAATCGCGGCGAACGGCGCGCTTTTATCTCTCTCGTCGTCGCCCTGGATGGCGAGGATGAAATATCCTTCCCAGTCTGCACCCATGCGGATATTCCCGCCCTCTCGGACAGCGTCATCGAAGAACGCCTTCTGGCTTCCGGCTTGTGGACGGCGCTGCGCACTCGCCCTTTCAGCAAAATCCCGATCCCCGGTACCCGGCCGGCAGCGATTTTGGTCACAGCCATCGACAGCAACCCTCTGGCGGCGGATCCGGCCCTGATCATCCCTGAACAGAGCGAATTCTTTGTTGCTGGTTTGACGGCGCTGCGCCCGCTGACCGATGGCAAGGTTCATCTCTGTCACGCTGCCGGCGTCGACCTCCCGGTTCCGGCCGGGATCACCCCCGCGATCTTCTCCGGACCGCATCCGGCCGGGCTCGTCGGCACCCATGTCCATTATCTCGAAGCCGTCGATCTGAAGCGTCAGGTCTGGCATCTCGGTTATCAGGATGTCATCGCCATCGGCGCCCTCTTCCTGACCGGGCGCATCCGGGTGGAGCGGATCGTTTCTCTGGCTGGGCCGCAGGTGCAAAATCCCCGCCTCCTCCGCAGCCGTCTCGGTGCCGATCTCCATGAGCTGACAGCCGGAGAGCTCCGCGGCGGCGAGAATCGCATCATCTCCGGTTCTGTCCTTGCCGGCCACCGTGCCGCCAAGGAGATCGCTTATCTCGGCCGCTATCATCAGCAGATTTCCGTGATCCCGGAAGAGCGGGAGAAGAAGCTCCTCGATTGGCTCCTCCCCGGCTTCAACAGGTTTTCGGTGAAACCCCTCTTTGCTTCCGCCCTGTTGCCGCGCCGTGATCTCCCCTTGGGGACCGACAGCCACGGCAGCCATCGCGCCATGGTGCCGATCGGCGCTTTTGAAAAGGTTATGCCCCTGGATCTGCAGATTACCTGGCTGCTCCGCTCCCTTTTGGCCGGCGACACCGAGATGGCGCAACAGCTCGGCGCTCTCGAACTCGATGCCGAGGATTTGGCCCTTTGCAGTTACGTCTGTTCCGGCAAGAACGATTACGGCGAACATCTGCGCCGGATTCTCAATAAAATTGAAGAGGAGGGCGCATGAAGATACTCCGGTCTCTCCTGGACAAGGTGGCGCCGCACTTTCAGCCCGGCGGCAAGCTGGCCCGGCTCTATCCCCTTTACGAAGCGGCCGACACCTTTCTTTATTCCCCCGGCGAGGTGACGTCCGGCTCCCTGCATGTGCGCGACGCCATGGATCTCAAACGGGTGATGGTCACGGTGGTGATTGCCCTCATCCCCTGTTTCTTTGCGGCGATTTTAAATACCGGTTATGAAGCGGACCGGGTTCTGCAAATGACCGGTGGTCAGCCCGGCTGCTGGCGCGGCGATATCCTGAACCTACTCGGTTACCGCGGCGACCCGCAAAGCATGCTCGACAACCTGCTGATGGGAGCGGTCTGGTTTGTGCCGGTCTATCTCGTCACCAATATTGTCGGGGGATTTTGGGAGGTGCTCTTTGCCGTGGTCCGCAAGCACGAGATCAACGAAGGGTTTCTCGTCACCGGCTCCCTCTTCCCCCTGATCTGTCCGCCGACGCTCCCCCTTTGGCAGGTCGCCCTGGGAATAACCTTCGGAGTGGTGGTCGGCAAGGAGATCTTTGGCGGCACCGGCCGGAACTTCATGAATCCGGCTTTGGCCGGGCGGGCCTTCCTTTATTTTGCTTATCCGGCCCAGAACAGCGGCGACAAGGACTGGATCGCCGTTGACGGCTACAGCAGCGCCACGCCCCTGGCCCGCGCGGCCGAAGGGGGGATCGATGGCGTCACCGCATCAATTACCTGGATGGACGCCTTCATCGGTGCTATCCCCGGTTCGATGGGAGAGACTTCGACTCTGGCCATTCTGATCGGCGCCGCCATTCTCCTCGCCACCGGCGTCGCGTCCTGGCGGATCATGCTGGCTTGCGTCCTCGGTGCCTCCTTCCTCGCCACCCTCTTTAGCGTCGTCGGCAGCGCCACCAATCCGATGTTCGGCCTCCCCTTTTACTGGCATTTTGTCCTCGGCGGCTTTGCCTTCGGAACGGTCTTCATGACCACCGACCCGGTCTCCGGAGCGATGACGCCGCAAGGGCAGTGGTTCTACGGCTTACTGATCGGGGCCATGTGTATCCTCATCCGCGTCGTCAATCCCGCCTTCCCCGAGGGGATGATGCTCGCCATCCTCTTTGGCAACCTTTGCGCCCCGCTCATCGACCATCTCGTCCTCAAGCGTCATATTCTGCGAAGGGGGCTGCGTCATGTCGAGGGATAGTACGCGCAAAGTCCTGACCGTCGCCTTTCTCGTCTGCCTGGTCTGTTCGATCCTTGTTTCGGTGGCCGCCATCGGGCTGAAGGGCGGGCAGGTAAAGAATCAGGAAGAAGAAAAATGGCGCAATATCTTGCAGATTGCCGGTCTTTACGATCCTGCCAAGTCCGTCGATGAACAGTTCAAGAAGGTCAGTAGTCGCAGCGTCGATCTCGCCAGCGGGGAGTTTGTCACTGCAGTTGATGCCGACAGCCCCTATGTTATCCCCCCGGAGAAGGATCTTGCCGGGATCAAGGTGCGCCCCCGCAACATGGAGGTCTACCTTGTCGAAGAGGACGGCAAATTGCAGCAGATGATCCTGCCGGTCTACGGCAAAGGGTTGTGGTCGACGATGTACGGATTTATCGCGCTGGCCCCCGATCTCACCACGGTCAGCGGTTTCGGTTTTTACCAGCATGGCGAGACCCCCGGCCTGGGTGGCGAGATCGACAACCAAAGCTGGCTTGCCAAATGGCCGGGAAAGCGCGTCTACAATGAACAGGGCGAAGTGAAGCTGAAGGTCCTTAAAGGGTCGGTCGACGCCGCCAGCGTCAATGCCCAGTATCAGATCGACGGCATCTCCGGCGCCACCCTCACCGCGCGCGGGGTCAGCAATCTGCTGGCCTACTGGCTGGGGGAGAACGGCTACAAACCTTTTCTGGCCGGCCTGCGTAAGGATGGAGGCATGCAACCATGAGTTCTTACAAAGAGACGTTATTCAATCCGATCTTCAATAAAAATCCCATCACCCTTGAGGTGCTCGGTATCTGCTCGGCGCTGGCGGTCACTTCCAAGCTGGAGACGGTGGTGGTGATGGCGCTGGCGGTGACGCTGGTGGTCGCATTTTCCAACCTGTCCGTCAGCCTGATTCGCAATCAGATCCCCGGCAGTATCCGCATCATCGTCCAGTTGACGATCATCGCCACCCTGGTCATTATTGTCGATCAGGTCCTCAAGGCGTATGCCTTCTCGATCAGCAAGCAACTCTCGGTCTTCGTCGGCTTGATCATCACCAACTGTATCGTCCTCGGCCGGGCGGAAGCCTTTGCCATGAAGAATCCGCCCCTCCTCAGCTTTGTCGACGGCATCGGCAATGGCATCGGTTACAGTGTCGTGCTGTTGATCGTCGGCTTCTTTCGCGAGCTCCTCGGTTCCGGCAAGCTCTTCGGCGCGACGATCCTGAAGACGGTCAGTGAGGGGGGCTGGTACCTCCCCAACGGGCTCTTCCTGCTGCCGCCGAGTGCCTTCTTCCTCATCGGGCTGATCATCTGGGCGCTCCGTTCCTGGAAGACCGCGCAGGTCGAGAAGGAGGGATAGGATGGAACATTACCTCAGCCTCCTGCTGCGCTCGATCTTCATCGAAAATATGGCCCTGGCCTTCTTTCTCGGCATGTGCACGCTCCTGGCGGTCTCGAAAAAGGTCGATGCCGCCATCGGTCTCGGGGTGGCGGTGGTGGTGGTGCAGACGATCACCGTGCCGATCAATAACCTGATCTACAAACACCTCCTCAAGGCCGGCGCCCTGGATTGGCTGGGTCTCGGCGATCTCGACCTGACCTTTATCGGTTTGATCTGCTATATCGGCGTGATCGCGGCGATGGTGCAGATCCTCGAAATGGTCCTTGATCGCTTCTTCCCGGCTCTTTACTATGCCTTGGGCGTCTTTCTTCCCCTCATCGCTGTGAACTGCGCCATCCTCGGCGGTTCCCTCTTCATGGTCGAACGGGAATACAACTTCCCCGAAAGTGTCGTCTTCGGCTTTGGCAGCGGTCTCGGTTGGGCCCTCGCCATCACCCTGCTCGCTGCCATTCGCCAAAAACTCAAATACAGCGATGTGCCGGACGGCCTCAAGGGGCTCGGCATCACCTTCATGGTCATGGGGCTGATGGCTCTCGCCTTCATGTCTTTCTCCGGGATTCAGTTATGAAAAACTCACAAATATTCAATATACAGCCCCCTCCCCCCTGGCGGGGGAGGGTTAGGGTGGGGGGGAGGTTGCTATGGAATGCTGTTGCCGTGATTTCACCCACCCCCCAACCCCCTCCCGTCAAGGGAGGGGGAGTTAGTACCTTTAGGCTCCTAGGGATTCAGTTATGACCGCCATCCTCCTCGGCATCTTCATGTTTACCGGGATTATCATGGCCCTGGTCGCCTTGATCCTGTTGGCCCGCGCCCGCCTCCTCCCCGGCGGCGAGGTCGTCATTACCATCAATCGTGACCCGGAAAAGAGCATCACCGTCGCCCCCGGCGGCAAGCTCTTGACGATCCTCGCCGACCACCAGATCTTCATCCCTTCCGCCTGCGGCGGTGGCGGCACCTGCGGCCAGTGCAAGGTGAAGATTCCGGGCGGCGGCGGTGATATCCTGCCGACCGAGACCGCCCATATCAACAAACGGATGGCGCGGGAAGGCTATCGACTGTCCTGCCAGGTCGGGGTCAAGCAGGATCTGGCGCTGGAGCTGCCGGCGGAGATCTTTGCGATCCGCCAGTGGCGCTGTAAAGTCCGCTCCAACCACAACTGCGCCACCTTTATCAAGGAGCTGGTCCTCGAACTCCCGGCCGGGGAAGAGCTCGATTTCCGCGCCGGCGGCTATATCCAGATTGAGGCGCCGCCGCATGTTGTTGAATACAAAGAGATGGATATTGAAGAAGAGTACCGCGCCGATTGGGATCGCATGGATCTGTGGCGCTATCGCTCCGAAGTCAAAGAGCCGATCATGCGTGCTTATTCCATGGCCAACTATCCGGAAGAGTTGGGGATTGTCATGCTCAATGTCCGCGTCTCGCCGCCGCCGCCGTCTGTCCCGGAGGCGCCGCCGGGGCAGATGTCCTCCTTCATCTTCAATCTCAAGCCGGGGGATGAAGTGACGATCTCCGGCCCCTTTGGCGAGTTTTTTGCCAAGGAGACCGATGCCGAGATGATCTTTATCGGCGGCGGCGCCGGCATGGCCCCCTTGCGCTCCCATATCTTCGATCAGCTCAAGCGTCTGCATAGCCAGCGGAAGATCTCCTTCTGGTACGGCGCCCGCAGTCTGCGCGAAGCCTTTTATGTTGAAGAATTCGAGGCGCTGGCCGCCGCGCACGATAACTTCAGCTGGCACCTGGTCCTCTCGGACCCCCAGCCGGAGGACAACTGGAGCGGTGCAATCGGTTTTGTTCATCATTTCCTCCTCAGCAGCTATCTCAAGGATCATCCGACCCCGGAGGATTGCGAGTACTATCTCTGCGGCCCACCGATGATGACCAAGGCGGTGGTCGAGATGCTGGAGAACCTGGGCGTTGAAGGGGAGAATATCCTCTTTGACAATTTCGGTTTGTAACCGCTTCACCGGGAGTCGACCATGCGTTTTGCTCAGACCCGCGATATCCTTCAGCAGCAGGTGGCCCCTTATCACCGCACCGTCAGTCAGCATTATCAGGATTTTTCCGCTCAGGAGATCTCCCCCCGCAACCAGTTGATGCTCGAATACCTCATCGACCATGAACTGCGCCTGGCCCTGGCGATTCATGACTTCATGGCAGCGGCCCACCCCGGCGCCCTCGACTACTGGTTCAAACGGATCGGAATTCCCTTCCCCGCCGCGTCGCCAGAAGTTCTGACCGACGCCTGCCGCTCCGATCTCGATGCATTGGTCGGGGCAGCGATTTGCTACAAAACAGCGCTGATCGCCTTTTATGGACATCTCCTGCAAAACTGCGATGACACAAAAGCCGCACACCTCTTTCAGACCCTGAAAGATCAGGAAGAGAAGGGGATGAAGCGCTTTATCCGCCATGCCCAGGGGCTGGCTGACCTGTAACGATGACCACTCTTCTCCTCGTCCTCTTCTTTTTCCTCCTCGCCTTTGCCGGGCTGGCGATTGGCGTCATCCTCCGCAACAAGCGACTGCGCGGCGGTTGTGGCGGTCCGGCTCAGGGGGATTGCAAGGAGGGCTCCGGCTCCTGTTCCTGTAAAGATGAAAAGCCCCGCTAAATTCGGTCATTGTGCCGCTCCTCGCTATCTGTTACCTTGCAAGGCTCAAAATTCGAAACGACTCAGGAGTCAGGAGCCAGAATTCAGGAGTCAGAATAAACCGGACTATACAGCAAAAAATTTCACTACAAATTCAGGTGCATAATACTTTTCTTCAGAATTCTGGCTCCTGTATTCTGAATTCTGAGTAGTTACCAAAATTAAAAGAAATGAGTCCATAGATGACGATTGAATGGTATCCGGGACATATGACCAGGGCAAAGCGGGAGATCGGTGAAGCCCTCGCCATTGTCGATGTTGTCATCGAAGTCGTCGATGCCCGCCTGCCGCGTTCGAGTTCCAACCCCCTGTTGCAGAAGCTGCGCGGCGTCAAACCCTGCATCAAAATCCTCAACAAGCAGGATCTCGCCGATCCATGGGTAACCAAGGAGTGGGTGCAGCACTTTGAAGCCGAGAAGGGGGTGCTGGCTCTGCCGATCGAAGCGAAGAATATCCGCGAAGCCGGCCAGATCCTCCGCCTCTGCCAACAGCTCATCCCCCACAAGGGCAAAGCCGGGCGGACGTTGCGGGCCATGGTGGTCGGTATCCCCAATGTCGGCAAATCGACCTTGATCAATACTCTCGCCGGTAAAAAGATCGCGCGGGTCGGCGACAAACCGGCAATCACCACCTGCAAGCAGCAGATCAAGCTCGCCAATCATATCGTCCTCGACGATACGCCGGGCCTCCTCTGGCCCGATCTGCGCGATCAGCTCGGCGCTTTTCGCCTCGCCACCAGCGGCGCTATCGGCGCCAATGCCTTCGACTCCAAGGATGTGGCCCACTTCGCTATTTCCTTCATGCTCGAACGCTACCGCGATGCCCTGGTGGCGAGCTACCCTCTGGCCGCCGATGAGTCGGATCCGGCGATTCTCCTCACCGAGATCGGCCGCCGCCATGGCTGCCTCCTCAGCGGCGGCATCGATCTCACCCGCGCCGGCGAATTCTTCCTCCGCGCCCTGCGCGCCGGCAAGTACGGTCGTTTCTCCCTGGAAAGGCCGGGGGATGCCGTCTTTGTTGAAGGGGACGAGGAAGACGAGATAGATTCTTCAGAGGTCTGATTTTCCGCTGCCCTTCTCCCTGAGGGAGAAGGTGGCCGAAGGCCGGATGAGGGGGGAAGATTCGAACTGTTCCCCCTCACCCTAGCCCTCTCCCTCTCCCTCAGGGAGAGGGGACGAAACACTTCCGAGCAGAGAACTCCACCCATGCGTATCCTCCACCTCGCTGATCTCCATCTCGGCAAGATCATCTTCGATCTCCATCTCACCGCCGACCAGCAGCACATCCTTGAGCAGATCGTCGCCATCGCCGTGCGGGAAGCCGTCGATGTTGTCGTCATCAGCGGTGATCTTTATGACCGCTCCATCCCGCCGGTGCAGGCGACGATGGTTATGGATGACTTCCTGTCCCGTCTCCTTATCGATCACGGCATCAAGGTGATCATCACTCCCGGCAATCACGACAGCGCCGAGCGACTCGCCTTTGCCAGCCGTCTGCTCAAGGATCAGGGGCTCTTTATTACTTCTGGTATGAGCGAGGGGATCGCGCCGGTCATCCTCCACGACGCCGCCGGGCCGGTAACCTTCTGGCCCCTGCCTTATATCGACCCTTTGACGCTGAAGCGGCACCTCGGCGATCTGGAGATCGACGATTTCGATACGGCCCTGCAACGGGTGGTGAGCGCGCTCCCCCTGGCGCCGGGGCGCAATCTCTGTCTTGCCCACTGCTTCACCGGCGGCGGCGAGGCGAGCGAATCAGAACGGCCGCTGACCATCGGCAACTCCAGCCTCGTCGATCCTGCCCACTTTGCCCCTTTCGATCTCACCCTCCTCGGCCACCTGCATCGCCCGCAGCAGATAAGTGCCAAGGTCTTTTACTCCGGTTCCCCCCTCAAGTACTCCTTCTCCGAAGCCGGGCAGAGGAAGTTTGTCGCCATCTTCGATCTTGCTGCCGACGGCTCCTTTACCCGCACTCTGGTCGACCTTGTGCCGTTACGGGAGATGCGCACCCTCTCCGGCGAACTGGCAGAGATCCTGACAGCGGCGGCGACCGATCCCGGTGCGGATGATTACCTGTGGATTGAATTGACCGATCGCGGCGCCCTCTTCGATTACGCTGCCAAGCTGCGCGCCGCCTATCCCAATCTCCTCAATATCACCCGTACCGCTTATGCCGGCAACGCCACCAGCGGCGACGCAATCGTCGTCCGCAACAAGAGCGAGAGCGAGATCGTCAGCGCCTTCTTTCACCATGTCAGCAGCAACGGCCTCAGCAGCGTTGAAGAGAGCGTGCTGGCCGAGGTTCTCAACGATCTGCTGCGCCAGGAGCACGGGGAGGAATCATGCGACCGCTCAAACTGACCCTGCGCGCCTTCGGCCCCTTTGTCGGCGAGGAGGTCGTCGACTTCACCCTTTACGGCGACAATGCCTTCCTCCTCATCCATGGACCGACCGGCGCCGGCAAGACCACTCTCCTTGACGGTATCTGCTACGCCCTTTACGGCGAGGCGAGCGGCGCCGGGCGCAGCGAACATTATCTCCGTTCGCAGCGCGCCGCCAAAGAGGTGATCTGTCAGGTCGACTTCCTCTTTAGTGTCGGCCCCCGCACTTATTCCCTCAAACGCCGTCCGGCGCAGACGATTTTCCATAAAGAGAAGGTGCGGGAGCTGAATCATCAGGTGGAATTCTGCGAGGTCGCAGCCGACGGGGAGATTATCGGCGAACGGCTGAGTAAGATTAACGAAGTGCGCGAGCGCATCGAATCCCTCCTCGGTTTTTCCAGCGACCAGTTCCGTCAGGTCGTCGTCCTGCCGCAGGGGGAGTTCCGTCGTCTCCTTTTGGCCAAGTCCGATGAAAAAGAGCGCATCCTCGAAAAGCTTTTCAATACCGGTCGCTACAAATTCGTCGAAGAAGCGCTGAAGAAGCGGCGTTCGCTGCTCGGGGCGGATTTAAATAGGCTCAAGGCGGAAGTCGAGGGGATCCTTGGCGCCTGTCAGGTAACCAACGCTGAAGAGCTTGACGCACGGATGGCAGCAGTCGCGATGCGCCGGGACGAGCGTGCTCTGGCCCTTGAAACCTTGATCCTGCGGCAGCAGCTTTGTCACGAGCAGTTGCGAGCGGCGCAAGCCGATGCGGAAAATTTCCGGGAGCACGATCAGGCGCAGCTCGTCTTTGTCCGTCTCGATGAGCAAAAAGAAGTCATGGCGCGCAATGCCGTGGAAATTGCCGCGGCGAACCGCTCTCTCCTCCTGGTCGATCTCGAAAGTGCGGTGCAGCGCGGGGAAGGGGAGGTGGCAGAGTTACGGCGGCGGATCGCCGCGTTGAGTTCAGCTCAACTCCTCCTGGTTGACGAAGTTGCTGTCGCTCGGCAGCGGGTAAACGCTTGTCGGGAAGAGCAGGGGCAGGTGACGGCCAAGGTGGCGGAAGCGACGCAGTTGCAGCACACCTTGGTCCGGCTGCAAGAACTGGAGGGCTATCGGCTGGAGCTGGAGAAGGGACTGGTCGCAGCGGCCGCGCTACAACGTCAGAATGAGGAGGTGCAGGAAGCCCGCCGTCGAGAAGAGGAAGGGATCGAAGCTCTGACCGCGCGGATCGAAGAGTTGACCGTGAGCAGCGGCCGTCTCGGTGAAATTGATGGCGAGATCGGGCGGGTGACGCAGTTGCTCAAGGTGCGGAGGGAGTTTGATGCCGAGAGTCTGCGTTTGCAGCAGCTTACCAGCGAGCTTGCGACTGCGACTTCGGCGGTTAAGGTCGCGGAAGACGCTGCAACCGTGGCCCGACTGGAACTGGAGTCGTTGCAGCAGAAGTTTATCGCCGGCCAGGCAGCGCACCTTGCTGCCCAGTTGATCGACGGCGAACCCTGTCTGGTCTGTGGCGCCAGCAGTCATCCGCATCCGGCTCGGACGACGGGGGTGATTCCGACGGAAAAAGATCTGGAATGTGCAGCGCAGCGCAGCACGGCAGCGGTCGCGAAAGTGGCGGAGGCGACAGCGCAGCAAGCGGAGCTTTCCGGTCGGCAGCAGGGGGTCGCAGCGAGTCGAGAGCGCCTTTCCGACGCCCTGCAGGAAGTCGAGCATGATTCATTAGAGGTGCTGCAGCAGAAGCTGCTTGGTCTTGAGCAAGAGCGGGCGCTCTGTGCCAGGGCCGGCAAAGAACTGGAGCAGTTCCGTCAGGAGCGTTTGGCCCGCAGCACCCGTCGTCTGGAATATCTGCAACAAGAACCAGCGCTGGCCCAGGCTTTACAGGCAGGGACGGCGACTGTCGAACGACTGCGTGGGCTGGTTGCGAATAGTGAAACCGCCACGGCCGGGATGCAGGCAGCGGAAGTTGCGGCTCGGATTGCTGCCAGTGAAGAGTTTATTGCCCGGGTCAGCCGTGAGGGACAGCAGGCCGAGGCACAGTTGGCAGAACTCTTTGCCACCCAGGAAAAGAACCGTGGCGAACGGGAGCTTTCCGAAGAGCAGTTGCAAAGTCGCGAGGCAGCACTTGTGATTCTGCAGGAGGAATTCACGGACCGCCTCGCCGCCGCAGGGTTCGCCGATCTGGCCGACTGTCGCGCCGCGCGCCTTGAACCCAATGTCCTGTCCCGACGTCAGGAAGAGCTTGAGCGCTATCGTCAGGAACTGGCGGCGGCCACGATGCGCCTGGAGCGTTCGCTAGCTCTCTGTGCCGGTCGTGTCCGTCCGGATCTGGCGGCGTTGCAGCAAGGCAAGGAAGCGATCGACGCTGAGGTCGGAGCCCTGCAGCAGGAGATCGGCACCTTGGGCGGCGAAGCAGCGGCGCTTGCAGTTGCCCGCGAAAAGATCGGGGTCAAGGGGGAAGAGATCCTTCGTTTGGAGGAGGATTACGCTGTTGTCGGGCGACTCGCCGATCTGGCCGGAGGGCAGAATCCGCAGCGCATGACCCTGCAGCGTTATGTTCTGGCCGCCCTCTTTGAAGAAGTCGCCATCGCCGCTTCGCGCCGTTTGAGCAAGATGAGTCGCGGCCGCTATCATCTCCTCCGTGCCGAGATCCCCCGCGACGGCAAGAGTACCGGCGGTCTCGATCTCGATGTTATCGACGATTACTGCGGCGAGCGCCGCCCCGCCTTTACCCTCTCCGGCGGAGAATCCTTCCTCGCCTCCCTCGCCCTCGCTTTGGGCCTTTCCGATGTCGTTCTGGCCCAGAGTGGCGGTCGCTATCTCGACTGCATCTTTATCGACGAAGGCTTCGGCACGCTCGACGGCGAGACCCTCGATTTCGCCCTGAATACCCTGATCGAACTGCACCAGGCCGGACGGGTGATCGGTATTATTTCCCACGTGGCTGAACTCAAAGAGCGCATCCCCTGCCGCATCGAGATCGTTGCCCAAAAAGAAGGGAGCAGCATCGTCCAGAGTGACGGAATTGCAATCCGGCCTTCACTTCTAAGTGCGTGAAAAGGTCTAATGGAAATGTCGTCGGAGCGGAGTGGGCATGTATTAATAAACGTTATTAATGACCTGAGCTTCGCTATTAAGCGAAATTTCTCATTTGTTCGGTCATTTTGCGGAGTCGGATCCTTTTGAGTTTTTTCCCTGCCGCGGATTCAACCCATATTCCAGCGGGTTGTAACTGCCCCCAGTCTGGTCTATAAATTGCACGCAAGCTGGCAGTGCTGATTTTGTCATAGTTAGATAAGGCACTTCTTTGGTCTGTTTGTTTGCTGGCTATATCGCAAAGTTAAATATTTCTTATAAAAGTTGCTTAAATGAAGAGACGAGGTGCTGTTATGGCGAGGACGTTGAAATCATGCTTGGGAGTCTTGAGTGTCGTTGCTCTGTTGCTCTTTTCCGGTTATGGAACGGTGGAGGCGGCAGTCAAAGCTCACACTGAATCCTGTAATGCGTGTCACCGAATGGTGGGAGGCAATCCCCGGGCTGTTAACAGCCTCTGTCTGGCTTGTCACGTTTCGGGCGGACCAGCTCTGGCCCAGACGGCCGGTACGTTCTCTGTGTCAGCGGCCAGTAACGCTTTTAACCATAATCCGTCGGCCGGGACCGGTGCCGGTTCGCAGAGCTCGCATTTCTGGGGTGGCTCAAAGACAGCGATGCCGGAGGCTGGTTCCCAGAATCCTTCGGCAGCGTTCTACACCAGTCGTAATGCGCTCTCCACCGGTTTGATGACCTGTTCTATCTGTCATGACCCGCATGGAAATAAAGATACGACAATCAAGCAGTTGCGCACCACCACCGCCGCGACGACGGATATTGACGACACGGTCTGCAAGCAATGCCATGCCACCTATTTTGTCAATAATGACTATGCCTCTTTGACTCATCCGGTTGGCCCCTTGGCCGTACCGTCGGCCGATCCCCTGAAGTTCAACGCTTCGGTCGTCAATATCGGTGCCGGCACGATTCAGTATGCTGCTGGTTCGGTGTCGTGTTCAACTTGTCACTCGGTCCATTATGCCGACTCGGATTCGACTACGATGGATGGTAAGGGGCAAGTACTGGCTGCCGGTGATGGCAAGCTGCTCCGTACCGATGGCGCGCTGGTGACGGGTTCGACCCTGCAGGATACCGCCAATCGTCGCTCGGCGGTCTGTACGGCCTGTCACCCCTATAAAACCCATGGTAATGCTCTTGAGCCGGTCGGTTGTTTGGGTTGTCACAGCGCGCATGTCTATAAAGCCACCGGTACCCCGAACTATTATGTTCTGCGCAATAATGTAACGACAGCAACTTTCGGCGCCAAGACCGATATGGTCTTCACCTCCCTGGGTGCTTCGAACACGACCTGGGCGAACGGTGTTGTCGGCAGTGCCGGTGGTTATTGCGAAAAGTGTCATGGCGATACCAATACCATGCCGGGCAGTTCCCGTGTTCATAGTGAGCTGACCGATGATTGCCGCACCTGTCATGCTCATAATACTGCCAGCAATACCCGCAGTTTTGAAGCGACAGGTTGCGACGGTTGTCACGGCTTCCCGCCGGCGACCAATGTTGCTGTCAGCGGTTATGCTGTCGACAGTGTTAACGGTTATAACTATTCACTCTCTCCCGCCTTCAAGGATGAATCTCTGACCCCACATCCCTCCCATTCCGGTGCAGCCAGTGGCGGATACAACTTCTCCTGCGGCGTCTGTCATAATGCTTATGACAGTGACAGCCTCGGCACCCACGATAAAGGCACCTTCCAGGATGTTCTCGTCGCTGGTCAGCCGTACGACACGAACCTGGTCAAACCGGACGGGCTGTCGACGACCCCGACTTACAGCACAACAGGTGCCGGGACCTGTAGCAACGTCGCTTGTCACTCCAATGGCGGCAAGCGCACCGGTGACGGAACGCGAACCTATAAAACGACCGCGCCGACCTGGGCGAACGCTAAAAATACCATCAGTACCTGTGACGCTTGTCATGGCAACAGCGTCGCCTCCATGGCGGTTGCGCAAAAAGACAACTCAACCTCCCATATTGCCCACTTAAATCTCGGTTATTCCTGTCAGATTTGTCACGCCGGGACAGCCACTAGCGCCACAGCACTGGTCGCTGGTGCCGCCGGGCTCAAGCATGTCAATGGAACGGTGGAGGTTTCCATCCCGACTTATGTGCCGGCCACCGGGACCTGTACCGTCAGCTGTCATATGAGTGCAACTCCGGACTGGGATGTTGCCGCCAGCGGCGATTGCGGCACCTGTCATCAATACAGTGTTGGCGGCGTGGCGACCGGTACCGGGACCCCCCTTCCGAGTACCCACAACAAACATGTCTATAGCGCCGCTAACGGCGTGCAGTTGGCTTGTACGGTCTGCCATACCAATAATGGCCCCGGCACCGGCACCGGTCATGCTGACAGTACTCCCAGTCTGATCGCCAACTATCAAAACGCTATCTGTAATCCCTGTCACGGTTCGACCAGCGGTGTCACCACCGGCAACGATCGTCAACCGGTCTGGGCCAACACCACCTCTGTCGAGTGCGCCACCTGCCATGTCGGTGTCGTTGCTACCATCAACACGCGTACCGCGCCGGTTAAAAATAACTTTACCACCACCGGTCACGGCAGCATTGCCGCCTTCAATACCGCTAACCCCACGGCCCCCTGTAACGCTTGTCATGTCATGACCACAGCACACTTCAACGGTGTGACCGACAACAACATGCTGACGGGCGGCGCCATTAACAATGACGGCTACTGTAAAACCTGTCACCCCTCCTACAACAGCCACTACAACAACAGCGCCACTCCGGGCGGCACCAGCACCAGCGGCGACAACTGTGCTCTTTGTCATGAAGTTCACGGCGAAGGGATGGGGACGAACACGGCGTCGATGTTGATCGTCGGCAGCGGCTTCACCAGCAAAACCAGCGCCGCCAGCTACTTTAACGGCAGCAACACCGGTGTTTGTCAGGTCTGTCACGATGCTGCGGACGGCACCGGCGGCGGCATCAGTCACTACAACCGGACCGTTGCCCCGGACGGCCATAATGCCACCCAGGTCTGTACGGATTGTCATCGTCATGACAAGACCCCGTCCTTCTCGGCCAGCGCCGGGACGGCCTGTAACGATTGTCACAGCAACCCGCCAGTAACCGGCGCCCATGTCAATCACTCGACTGTTGCCGGACACACCACAGCAGAAGACCGCAGCGATTGCGCTGCCTGTCATATCGGTGCTGATCTCTACACCTACGATGCCGGTGCTGACCGGACCAGTGGCACGCCTGGCCGCACCAACCACGGTCTCGGTATTGCTAACCGCCAGGCCGTCCTGGCGACAGCCGTCGGCTACAACAGCACCAACAAGAGTTGTGCAACTGCCTGTCACGCTTCGACCGCTGTTGACGGCTTCTGGAATGACCCGGCCCTGAGTTGTACGGCTTGTCACGGCAACCCCCCGACCAGCGGTGGCGCCGGCGGCACGGCACACAGCAAGCACATTGCTGCCGGTCAGACCTGTCTGACCTGCCACGGCACCAACCCCACCGACACCACGCACATCTCGGTGGCAACCGGTACCGATCTGCAGAAGTTGCAGGATCGCGCTGAGGCGCTGTCCGATGAAACGACCATTACGGTACCGACCTGGAACGCGACCAATAATACCTGTGCCAATACGGCTTGCCACAACCCGTCCAACGACGGCAAGTTTGCCGATTGGGATACCAGCACTTCCAGTTGTATCCTTTGTCACCGTAACGATGTTGCCTCCGGTCAAGCCATGCAGACCGGCAGTCACACCTCGCATATTAATAATGCTGCGGTGATCGGTGATAACTTCACTTGTAGCAGCTGTCACCCGGCGACGGTCAGCACTGCCCACCTGAACGGGACCCTGCAAATCAACGCAGCCCTTAATTACGATGGCGAACTCTTGCTGCCGGATACAGCACAAGGCACATGTAATACGACCATTTGTCATGTTGATCCCAATGGCAAACTCGGCGTTGCATTCTCTAACGCCCCGTCCAACTGGGGTGTTGCGGAAGCAGACCCCTGCCGCGTTTGTCATGAATCGCCTTCGGCTCGCGGCGATCATCAAGGTCATTTCCACGCAAGTCGGGTTGCCAACGGCATGGCCTGTGTTAGCTGTCATGCCGACACCGTCCTTTCCAATAGCCAGATCAAGCCCGGCGGTAAACACCTCAACGGCTCGAAGATCGATGTCGTCTACAGTGGCAACTACAACGGTTCGGCGTTAACCGGCAGCACCTATAACAGTGTCCCGGCTGACTCAAGTTGCGCCGCAACTTGCCATGTCACCGGCAATCCCAAGAGCTGGACCCCGGCCACCAGCTGTGAAAGCTGTCATGGCGATCTCAGTGCCCTCGGCACCGTCCATGCCCGCCATATCGATATAACCTCCGGCATTGCCAATGACCGTAGTGAGTGCGCGATCTGTCATACGGATGTCGTCTCTTACACCCTGGTTCCCGACGCACAGCATCAGAACGGGACGACCGATCTTGCCGTCGGCATCAGTAATACGACCTGCACCTCGGCCTGTCATGTCTCAACCGCCGGTGTCGATGGCTTCTGGACAGATGCGAACGGCCTTAATTGTGACTCCTGCCATGATTATCCGATGGCGGATGCCACTCACGCTAAGCATATTACTGCCGGAATGCTCTGCAGTGATTGTCACGGTACAGTCGATGCCGCCGGCACCCATCCGCTGACCCACAACCACGGCAAGGATATTGACGCGCCGGGTCTGACTCAAGCCGATATCCTGCAATCCAAGGGTCGTGACTATCTCAATCCCACCGGCCTCGATGTTTATGTCAACGATGCGATCTTTAATGCTGCCGGCGGGACGACCTGGTTGAACAGTAACGTCCTGGACGACGTCGGTAACTCCTGTTCCAATGTCTATTGTCATGACCCGTCGAACAACAACACCAGAGCTGACTGGGACGACGACAGTAGTAGCTGCACCCTGTGCCACGGGGACAATCAGGTCGGAACCAAGATGACGAGCGGTAGCCATGGTCAGCACATTGATGCTGCTAGCAAGTTCGGCGTGACCATCACCTGTAGTTCCTGTCACCCCAACAATGTTACGGATACACACTTCATCGGTACCGGTGCCAATACTCTGGCCAAGCTCAACAAATCGGTGCAGTTTGCCGGGATAATTACCACCCAGTATCAGGGTGAAGTGAACCTCCCTTCGACCGGGGTTGGCACCTGTTCGGCCAACCAATGTCATAACAATGGTAAAGGCGCGAATGCCATTACCGGCTTTAACTGGGGGACGCCGGTCGCTTCCGATTGCCAGTTCTGTCATGACGATCCGCCTGCCTCCGGACGCCACGGCGCCCATCTTGGCACATCCGTCACTTACGGACCGTACGGCGGTGTTGCCTCGACCAATTGCGCCGATTGTCACACAGCCAACAACAACCTGACCATGACCGGTCAGACAACCCACATGAACGGTGCGATCAACTTTACCGGCGGCACGACAACGGTCCCAGGCGGCATCGTTGCCAACGCTACGGTGACTTCCTGTAACAACTGTCACGGTGCCATGGCGGCAACCGCCAACGCCAATGCGGCACTCGCCAAAGCCCAGTGGAATACCGCCGCCCGCTTGACCTGCGAATCGTGCCACGGCGACTTTGCCCTTGCCAACAGCAAGGCCGATAACAGCGGTGTGATTGCACCGGGTCGCGCCGGCGCCAACTACCTCACCAAGGGTCACGGCATGGCGACCACTCCGGCAACCGCACAAGGCGGCAGCAAAGCTGTGGCCAAGGCCTGTTCGGCTTGTCATGATAATACCGTTGCTCATATCAGTGGCGTACTCGATGGTGTCAACCGTCTCCAGTCCCTCTCCGGCAAGACCTTCGGTGTCCTGGCTGAAAGTAACGACTGGTGCAGCAGCTGTCACACCGGCAGCATGATGTTCGGCCACTTTGCCAATACCCAAACCCTTGGCAATAACTCCGACGACGGTCTTTACTGTGCCGACTGTCACGATCCGCACGGTCAGTCCGGCCAGGATGCCATGGTCGCCAGTACCGTTAAGAACAATACGGTTGTCGACTTTACCGACCGTACCCTGCGCACCAGTTACTCGAATGCCACCTTCACCGGTGTCTGTCAGGTTTGTCACGACAGCGCCGAAGTTCCCTACTTCAATACCAGCACCAATGCCACGACTCATAATGCCGGTAGTAACTGTACAGCGTGTCATAAACACACCGATAATCCTGCCTTCCAGGCGTCCGGATGCAGCGGTTGCCATGGTGGCGGTACGGTCGGCGCCAATAACAGCAACTACTGGCCGGACAGCTCCAATGCCCGGACTGAAAACACCGGCGGCCGTCATATCAAGCATATGGAGCGCCTTGCCAAATCCCGTTACAACGAAACCGTTGCCCAGTTGCTGGCCAATACCGGTAACGGTTCTTCCGACAGCAAGCAGCTTGTCCTCTGCGCTTACTGTCACACCAGTCCCGGAACCGCCGCCGGTCACGGCAGCCGTGGTACGACTCTGGTCAACACCATGTATAACCTCTGGGGCGCTGCACCGACCTTGGATAATGCCGGCTGGGCGGCCGGCACCAACAGCGGTAACTGTAGCAACGTCAACTGTCATAACAACATGACGACACCGAACGGTTTCGGCTGGTATGGTCCTAACGCCAGTTCCTGCACCATGTGTCATCTTGCCGGTGCGGTCGATAACCTGATCGCTAATAACATCCATCCGAACAGTGGTCTGCATAAGGTCGTCAACACCTCCACGGTCCAGGCTCATAATCATACCCTGGTCGGACCTCCGGGAAGTACCGGTTGTACCTCATGTCATGACTCTGTCCAGCCGTCTACGCATATCGACGGTGTGGCCGTGGCAGACAGTGGCTCCAACAACGATCGCTTCCTCCTGGCATCGTCCTTTACTTATATCGACGCTGTCACCAACCAGGCGTCCTGCAGTTCGACCAGCGGTCTGATTGCCACCTGTCACACCGATGGCGGTAACTGGGCACGTCTCTGGTCGAAGGATGCCGACTCCACCAGCACCACCTTCGGCACCACCCGTTGTAACGTCTGTCACGGTCAAGCCCCTGGTGGTTCGTCCCTCGGCTGGCGCAGCGGCATGACCGTCAACCACGACTTGCCCAATATCAATGACGTCAGCAAGCACAATAACTGTGAATATTGTCATGTGGCTCCGTCCGGTCCTTACGCAACCTACGTCTATGGCACTCATCACGAGAATGGCTTTGTCGAAACGAATAACGGCGCCGGCGTCGGCTATGACGCAGTCGATGGTTCTTGTCTGAACTTCTGTCACCCCAGCGGCGCCAAGAAGACCATGGGTGCATCGACTCTCTGGGCTAACAATGCCCTGGCAGGGGCTTCACCGACTTGCGGCGAATGTCACGATGCCAGCGGTGGCGCTTTGCTTGAGCCTTATGCGACGACGATCGGTCACGGTGGCGGTGCTCACGCCAAACATCTCGAAACCTCGGCGAGCAACTATGCCGATACCGGTAACAACTCGGCGGCAGCAACGTACAGCTATGGTTGTGCCAACTGTCACCCCAACAGCATCACCTTCCACTTCAACGGCCGCATCGATATGACCCTCAACAGCACCCACGGCGGCCCGCTGAAATCGTTGAATAATGTTGCCAGCGATCCTCTGACCGTCGGGGTCTGGGATGTCAATGGCGGTAGTGGCGCGACCGCAGGCGGATTTACCGCCAGCGGGACGAAGTTGACTCGTGCCCTGACTTGCACAGCGGCTTACTGTCACAGCGATGGCAAGGCGAACTTTAACCCCACCCCCAACTGGTACGGCGGCGCCTATGCCGGACCCGATCCCTGTGCGTACTGTCACCTGAACAGCCCGGATGGCACATCGCACGAACCGCACAATGTCGGTATCCATTACAACAACGTCTACACCGGTACCACTGGCGTCGTCAAAGACACCGCCCTCCGGCAGAATGCCCATGGCAACGCTGCTACCAGCACCACCATCAGCTGCAATATCTGCCACTACGATACGGTGACGGTGAATGTGAACGCCAATAATACCATCTGCAAGACCTGTCATACTGCCGGCAGCTCGCCGGCGACCGGTGACGCAGCCGCAAGTATTGCCAGCAAGGCGGTCCACGTCAACGGTCTGGTCGATGTCAAGTTCCAGAATGTCTCGGTCCTCTCCCGCGCCCAGCTGCGCGATCCTTTGGCCAATGCGCCTGAGGTCAACGATAACTGGAAGCGGATCAACGGTTACAAAGTCGATGCGAATTCGCACGACGAAACCTGGGATACTCAGGTCAGTAACTTGACCCGTCCCCTCGACACGGCGACGATGTACGATCCAGGGACCAAAAACTGTACGGTTGCCTGCCATAACAATAAAGACATCGGCTGGGGTGCCACAACCATCAGCTGCAGCAACTGTCATACAGAGCTGCCGAAGTAGATGTGATGCCCTGTGGACGGAGCCAATCCCGTCCACAGGGCAAAACCCTGGATATATAGCCGAGAGATATTCGTAAACACGAATAATTCATCAATGAATAATAGATTGACTACAATCAGGAGTGGTCGTTATGAATATCCTGCGGGGTGAGATTATGGAAATGAAGAAAAGAATAGATCATTGCGGTGTAATTTTTGCCGGATCTATCGGACGCTCATCGATGATTGCCCTGCTGCTGTGCACCTTTGCTCTAGCCGGGCTACTGACGGTCGGTGAAGCTGCTGCGGCCCTTCAGGTCAAGCAGGGGACCTTCACCAAGCGAACGACGACGGGGACGACTGCGGTCACCGGTGTCGGTTTCCAGCCCACGGCGATCATCTTCTACTGGACCAAGCAGACCACCAGCAACGGCACCTTTGCGGCAAATATCAGCAGCGGTCAGGGTTTTGCCGCCTTTAACGGCGCTGCCATTACCCAAGCGGCAACGGTTGTCCAGGTTAGTGACGCCGTTACAACCCCATCGGACGCCAATGACTATCATGCCAATAACGCCGCGATTATCTCGTTGGCGATTACGGCCAACATCACTGCTATTGAGTCTCGCGCCGTGGTGCAGTCCTTCGATGCCGACGGGTTTACGATGAACTGGACAATCACGACCGCCGGCTCCGCGGATATCATTCACTACGTGGCGATTGGCGGCTCCGATATAACCAATGCCAACGTCGGCACCACCTCCATGTTTGCGGCGACCGGCAACAGTTCCGTGACCGGGGTCGGTTTCCAGCCGGACGCCGTGCTGCTTTTGGCGAGTAACCGCAGTACCGCCATCAATACCAATCCAGCGAGCCGTCGCCCCGGCCTGAACAGTGGATTCATGGTCGGTGGGGCTTCGCCATCGCAGGGGTCGATCGGTTGGGGTATGCGCGATGCACAGACCGCAGCGACTCACGGCTCGGTTTTCAGCGCGTCCCGTGCCCTGAATATCATGCGCGGCAACGCTATTGACGTTGCCGCCACCTACGTATCGATGAATGCCGACGGATTTACCATGAATGCGTCGGTTGCCGGGGGTGCCACCAATGTTTCCTGGCTGGCGCTTAAGGGTGGAGTCTACAAAGTAGGTACCTTCGCTCAACCGACAGCTGGAACCCCGCCGTTTACGACTGCCTACACCGGCGTGGGTTTTGAACCGACCGGCCTGCTTCTGGCGAGCACCAACTCCAACGCGACCGACAACACAGTTAATACCGCCAATCCCGGTGCCTCTTTCGCCTTTGGCGCTGCCTCCTCGGCAACAGCTCGTGGTTCGGTGTGGGCACATCAAACGGGTTTCAATCCGAACGACTCCAACATGAACAATGACGCCACAAAAGTGTTGCGTCTGGCCCAAAGCACGGCGACCAACAGCGCCGTTGCTGATTTTTCAACATTTGATCTTGACGGCTTTACCCTGAACTGGACGACGCGTGCCGATACCACCGCCCGGCGCATCCTTTACTTTGCCATGGGCAGCTCCGAGGTGACGACCACCACGCTTGGCAACGGCACCGACCCGGCCAGCGTGACGGTCGGGCCCGACGGCGCGGCGACCATGCTCGACGCCTTCACGCTGCAGGCCTCCGCCGGCACCGACACAGTGACGGCGGCGACAGTGACTTTGGCGCCGGCCAGCGCCTTTGCCAACCTGGCCAGCGTCGAGATCACCAACGACGCCGGCACTGTGGTCTACGGCACGCTGGCCAACCCGACCTCCACCACGCTCAACTTCACCGGTTTGAGCCTGCCGGTGACGACCACCCTGACCCAGTTCAAGGTGCGCATCACCCCCAAAGCCCATTTGGCGATGCCGGTAATTCCCGGGGCGAGCTACGCCACCACCGGCACGCTCACCGCTTACACCTGTACCAACTTCAAGGCGGGCAGCGACACGGCCAGCGCCACGGTGACGGTCGACAACCTCTCACCGGCTAACCCGAGCGGATTTTCCGGAGCGGCCGGCAATAATCAGGTCACTCTTACTTGGACCAACCCTGTTACTGACTTCAGTTCGGTTGTTGTTCTGCGCCGGACCGGCGTGATTGCCGATATCCCGACCGAGGGCGCAACTTACGTAACTGGTGGGGTCGCAGGCGCCTCGACAGTTGTATACGCTGGCCCCTTGGCGACGTATCTTGATACCACCGTCACGAATGGCGTTGGTTATTATTATAAGATTTATTCCAAGGATGCTTACGGCAACTATTCCAGTACCGGTGCAATCGCTGGTCCTTACACCCCGACCGGTCCGACCACCACGATCGGTAATGGCACCAACCCCGGCAATCTCTTCTTGAAACCGGGTGATCCGATCAACGATCTCGATTACTTTACCGTCCAGACCTCAACCGGGACTGACACGGTCAGCGCTGTGACCTTGTCGCTGACCGGTGGCGGCGGTGCGCCGAATGCGTACAGTGCGATCCAGACTATAACCATTACCAATGCAGGCAACACCGTCCTGGGGACTTTCAGCCCCGTCTCCGACACACCGACGATCGCCTTGACCACCAATATCACCGCCACCACGACCTCAACCCAGTACAAGGTGCGGATCACCCCCAAGTCCCATATCAACATGCCGCCTCCTCCCGGTGCGAATTATGCCATCTCCGGGACGGTCAGCGCGGTGACCAGCCCCAATACCAAGGTCTACAGCGATACTTCCAGTGCCGTTATCGAAATTGACAATGCCTCGACGGATGTCGCCACCTGGGGGGTCATTACCCCGGGTAACACCCAGATCGACCTGTCCTGGGCCAACCCCCCCGATCCCGACCTTGATCCGACCAATTCGGTGGTGGTTTTGCGCAAAGAGTCGCCGGTCACCGAGGTTCCGGTCGAAGGGGTTGCTTATTCGGTCGGTAATCCTATCGGCGGGGCCACGGTCCGTTATGTCGGCCCAGTTGAAGGTTTCATCGATACCGGCCTGACCAACTTTACCAACTACTACTATGCCATCTTCGCCAAAGACACCAATGGCAACTACTCGATTGGCAGCACCACCGGCCCTCACCAACCGTGGATTCCGGTCTGTGTGCCGAATACGCCGACGCTGACCATTAATCCGGGGGCACGCAATGCCATTCCGACGGACGTCGCCAAATATACGATCTCCGTCAAGAATAACGATAATGCTCTTTGTACCGCCCAGAACTTTACCTTGAGCCTTAGCGATTCCAACAGTACCGACTTTGTCACGCCTTCGCTCCTTTCGGCGACAGTGCTAAATATTGCCCCCGGCGCCACCAAACAGTCGACCTTGACCGTCACCGTCAACGGTCTGGCTCCCCTGGGTAACGTCAACGTGACAACGATAAACCTCACCGCCGCCGGTCATACTTCCCCGCCGGCTGTGACGGCAACGACCACCGCCGCCAATCCGTTGATGCACAACTCCCGGGTCACTGGCTCGACCAAGTGGCAGGCACAGGGGGGTTGGGGGGTCACCGGCGGCAAGTACGGCACCTTCAACTGCTATATCTGCCATGAAAATTCGGTCTTCGGCGCCAACGGCACTCCGAACGTCAAGAAGGTGCGTACGACGATTGAGATGCCGGCCGATGCACCCGGCGGCGATAACTGGCCGACCGGCGGCAAGATTACGCCGACCATTACCTTCGACGATACCCGCGCCGGTTCTTCATCCTATGCGGATTCGAACAGTGCCCACGTCACCTCCACCCGGGTCTGCGAAGTTTGCCATACTTATGATGGCAGTGCCGAGCCGAATAACAGCGGTGTCCGCAATCACGCTTACAATATGTCGGCTGCGACACCACAAGAGCAGTCGCATAACGCCCTGGGCGATTGTCTGAGCTGCCATCCCCACCAGGGCGGCTTCAGAGCCCAGGGGTGTACGTCCTGTCATGGTAACCCTCTGACGATCCCGGCGCACCTGTCGATCAGTCCGGTGACCGGCAGCAGCTCGATCGGTGCTCATCCCAAGCACCAGACTGAAGCTTTCAATTGTGATTATTGCCATGGGACCGGTTCGACCGGTGCCGGTGGCGGTCCGCTGCATGCCGGGGGCGCGATCTACATCGAGTTCACTGGTTTTGGTCAGGCGGAAGGGAGCGACGGAACCTACAAAGGGGCGCTTGTCGCCAATCGTCCCTTCGGCTATCTCGGCAACGATCTTGGCACTGCGGACGGATCGCTGAGTTGTGCCACCATCTACTGCCATGGCGGTACCATGTACCCGGCCCTCCCGGCTCCGACCTGGACCGGTACGGCTGCCTGCGGCAGCTGTCATAACGACACCGCCGCCGACGCGAGTTGGCTCGGCAGTCATGCCGATCACCTGAGCGCCACCGGCGCC
>JAXMLA010000277.1:0-1226 GCA_034370465.1 Desulfuromonadales bacterium | reverse complement strand
TGACCCCTGCCCTAATCGGTGCGAGCGCAATCACGCTCGTCACCCTTGATCTTTTCGATGGCGTGTACAAGCAAAGACGTCAACACTCCAAGGCCTTCCCTTACGGCCTTAGGACTCCCCGGCAGATTGATGATCAGCGAGTTTCCCCTCGTTCCGGCCAGCGCGCGGGATAAAGCGGCGAAGGGTGTTTTTGTCGTGCCTTCGCGCCTCATGGTTTCCGCCAAGCCGGGGATTTCCCTTTCGATGACCTCCCTGGTTGCCTCCGGGGTAACATCCCGGGGACTCAAGCCCGTGCCGCCCGTGGTTATGATCAGATCCAGCTGCCGCTGATCCGCGTATTCCCGCAGCAGGGCCTTGATTTCATCCTTTTCGTCAGGGACAATACCCCGGGCCTTTATCTGGACGGGCATGGCTAGGAGGATCCGGGCGATTTCATCCCCGCTCAGATCCTCTCTCTCCCCCCGCGCGCCACGATCGCTTACGGTTATTATCCCGGCGGTTATGATCAAGTTTCTTCCTTTTTCGATTCCGCGATTATCTTCTCGGCGATAAACGATGGTACCTCTTCATAGTGGGAGTGGGTATAGGTAAAATTACCCCGACCGCTGGTCATGGAGCGCAGATCAGGGGCATATTTGAGTAATTCTGCCAGTGGCGCCTGACCTTTGATAATCTGCGTGGTGCCCCTGGAATCCATTCCCATGATCTTTCCACGCCGACCGTTCAAATCACCGATCACATCGCCCATGCTTTCCTCGGGAACTTCAATCTCGATGTTGACAATAGGTTCAAGAATGGTCGGTTGACAGTCCAGGACCCCCTTTTTGAATCCCATCGATCCCGCGATCTTGAAGGCCATTTCCGAGGAATCCACCGTGTGATATGAGCCGTCCACCAGGGCGACCTTCAGATCTACTACGGGATAACCGGCGAGGACACCCTCCGCCATCGCCTCGATAATGCCTTTTTCCACGGCAGGCCTGTACTGCTGGGGGATGACGCCGCCAACAATCTTGTCTTCGAACTGGAAGCCGCTGCCCCTGGGAAGCGATTCGATATCCAGCCAGGCATCGCCAAATTGACCTCTGCCCCCGGATTGTTTTTTATACTTGCCCTGGACGTTGGTCTTTCCCTTGATGGTCTCCAGATAGGGGACCTTCGGGGTCTTCAAGAGGACATCCACCCCGAACTTGCGTCTGATTTTTTCCACGTTGATTTCAATATGT
>JAXMLA010000276.1:0-3459 GCA_034370465.1 Desulfuromonadales bacterium | reverse complement strand
TTCCCAACCGAGAAAGGGGGAATTTTTCGACTTGCTCGCCAGCTTTTCAGCGCTGACGGTCCAGCTTGCGGTCGGATCGATGATCGTCAAATCGGCCATCGCGCCGACTGTCAGTGTCCCGCGTTCAAGTCTGAGTATTTTCGATGGGTTACAGGTCATCTTCTCAACCAGTTGGCTAAGGGTTAAGACCCCGTCACTGACCAGTTTCAGAGAGAGAGACAGGGAAGTTTCGAGGCCGACAATCCCGTTCAGCGCCACATCAAACTCAACATCCTTCTCGTCAAGATGATGGGGCGCATGGTCGGTGGCGATGCAGTCGATGGTGCCATCCTGCAGACCGGCTTGGATTGCCGCCACATCGGCGGCTTCGCGCAGGGGCGGATTCATCTTGGCATTGGTGTTGTAGCCGCGCACCGCATCATCGGTGAGGGTGAAGTAGTGGGGGGCGGTCTCGCAGGTGACCTTGACGCCCCGCGCCTTAGCGGCGCGAATAATTTCCACCGAACCGAGGGTGGAGACATGGGCAATGTGGATGGGGGCGCCGGTGTATTCGGCGAGGAGGACATCGCGGGAGGTGGCGATATCTTCGGCAACGCGGGGGATCCCTTTCAATCCAAGCTCGGTGGAAGTAAAGCCCTCGTTCATCGTCCCGGTGCCGACCAGATCGAGATCCTCGGCGTGGGTGATCAGAGGGATGCCGATACCATTGGCATATTGCAGGGCACGGCGCATCAACTCGGAACTCTTCACCGGATGGCCGTCATCGGAGACGGCAACGCAGCCCGACTCCTTCAATTCGCCCATCTCGGCCAGACTTTCCCCTTTTGAGCCCTGCGTAATCGCGCCGACCGGAAAGACATTGCAGAACCCTTCGGCTTTGGCCTTGTTGATGATATAGCTCGCCACCGCTTTGTTATCGATGGCCGGTTTGGTGTTCGGCATACAGCAGACCGAAGTAAACCCGCCCGCTACGGCCGCCCTGGTGCCGCTGACAATATCTTCCTTGTACTCGAGGCCGGGATCGCGGAGATGAACATGCATATCGATGAGCCCCGGCGTTACGTAACAGTCGGTAGCATCGATAGTCTGGACATCGGCTGAAGCAACAAGATTTTCGCCGATCTCTTTGATTTTTCCATTTTCGACCAGCAGGTCGCAGGTCTGGTCGAGTTTCTGTGTCGGATCGATGATTCGGCCGCCCTTGATCAACAGATTCATATTTTCACCTCGCTTCGTAATGTTAACGTTGGGAGAAACGGTCGATTTTTCGTCAGATCAAGGCTGTCGAGGGAGAGTGCGGCGGCGTAGCAACGCTACGCCGCACAAACGAAACCGAAGACTTACGCCGAGCTGGCGGAAAAGCGGCCGTTTCATTCCATTTCGCCGCCGCAGACGTGATACAGCATCGCCATCCGCACCGCCACGCCATTCTCCACCTGCTTGAGGATGTGCGACTGGCTGCCATCGACGACATAGGAAGACATCTCCACCCCGCGATTGATCGGACCGGGATGCATGACCATGGCGTCGGGCCTGGCTAATTGAAGATTCTGCGGATTCAGTCCGAAATAACGGGAATATTCGCGGGCATTCGGCATCAGCGTCTTCCCTTGCCGCTCCTGCTGAATCCGTAGCATCATCACCACATCGGCATCCTGAATCGCTTCTTTCATCGTCGCGCAGACCGTGACATTGCCGAGACGCTCGACACCGGGGGGGATCATCGTCGGCGGGCCGGCGACAAAGATCGACGACCCCATCTTGGTCAGCCCCTGGATATTGGAACGGGCAACGCGGCTGTGGGTGATATCGCCGACAATCGCCACCTTGAGGCCATCCAGGCGACCGAATTTGTCCTTGATCGTCAACATGTCGAGCAGTCCCTGGGAGGGATGCTCGTGGGCGCCATCGCCGGCATTGATAATTGAGCAATTGACCTTCTCAGCCAGGAAGTAATGACTCCCGGAGACCGCATGACGCATGACGATGATATCCGGCTTCATCGCCAGGAGATTGAGGGCGGTATCGGCAAGGGTCTCCCCCTTGGTCGCCGAACTGTTGGACGGCGCGATATTGACGGTATCGGCAGAGAGGCGCTTGCCGGCAATTTCAAAGGAGGTGCGAGTGCGGGTCGATGATTCGTAAAAGAGGTTGATGATCGTTTTGCCGCGCAGGGTCGGAACTTTTTTAATCTCGCGACTGTTGATATCACGCATACTTTCGGCGGTATTGAGTAGTTGCTCGATATCGTCCTTATTGAGATCGCGCAGGGCAATGATGTGCTTGTGCCGGAATGACATCGCTCTTCTCCTGAAAGTAAAGTTAGGATTTGACCAGACGCACTTCAATCGGCTGCGCATGATCGAAAAAGACACAGATATCTTCATCGCGGGCGGTCGGCACATTGCGGCCGACAAAATCCGGACGGATCGGCAGCTCCCGGTGACCACGATCGATCAACACCGCCAGTTGAATACAGTCGGGACGACCGATATCGATGAGGGCATCCAAGGCAGCGCGAATCGTCCGGCCGGTAAAGATGACTTCGTCGACGAGGATGATCTTCTTGCCGTCAAGAGCAAAGGGAATCTCGGTTTTACCGACCGGCAGGGTGCCGCGCGAACTGATATCATCGCGATACATGGTGATGTCGACTGTCCCCAGAGGAATCTCCACCCCTTCAATTTCGGCAATCCGGTCGCGCAACAGCCGGGCGAGATGATCGCCGCCACTGCGGATCCCGACCAGGACCAGGTCCTCAGTCCCCTTGTTCTTTTCGAGAATTTCGTGCGCAATTCGGGTCAATGCCCGCGCGATTCCTGCCTGATCAAGAATTACCGTATCTTGCGACATTTAATCACCTCTTTGATCGGGGGGAGGGACAAAAAAAATACCTCTCCGCCGCTGGGGCAGAAAGGTATTCTCTGAATGGTTAAATTTTTTGTGTTCATCTTGAGTACCTTTGTCAACCTCACAGGATTGACTTAAAAGGACGAAACTGCTGTTCAAAATTTTGCGAATACTACCAATAGCAGCAACAAGAAGTCAATGGAAGAATGGTGCCGTTCTCAATTAATGGATGAGTCTACCGATACGGCTGATTCGCGGCAAATGCCGCTCCGAATCCCAGGACCAATATTTAATAAAGGCCTTCCCCTTGATCTCGGGCTCGGTGACAACCCCCCAGAAACGACTATCGTAAGAGCGGTCACGATTATCGCCCATGACAAAGTAAGAACCTGCCGGGACAGTGACCGGTTTCATGAAGTCACGCGGGCCATATTCCGCCGGCATGGTATCGGCTTCTTTATGGATAGCCTGGGGCAATTCGTACTTTACACCGTTGACATAGACCTGTTTATCCCGAACTTCCACCACGTCTCCCGGGACACCGACGACTCGTTTGATAAAATCTCGCTTTGAGAAGTAGCTTTTATCCCGATCCTCGGGGAATTCAAA
>JAXMLA010000275.1:0-2075 GCA_034370465.1 Desulfuromonadales bacterium | reverse complement strand
GCGCCTTTTGGAGGGCCTAGCGAAGTCGTGGCAGTCTTTACCCTGCGTCTTGCATTTGGCTCCCCGTGTAACTGAATCTTTACAAAGGTTTGGCTCACGGAAATGATCTCGCGGGTCTATTCCCCGGGACGAAAAAGGGCGCATGGCTGGAACCAAAGATGGGGGGGTCCCTTTTGATAATCGGGGCAATCAGCGGATGGCGCTTGAATTCGCGGGCGAGAAACTGACGGATTCGTTTCCTGTCCCAGCCTTGGGGATGTTTGAAATCCCTGTAGAGCGAAAGATCCCCCTCATAGAAGACCCCGGTCCCGTACTGAGACGCCTCCTGTCCGTAGGCCGGCATGTTGAAGATGGCGAGATTGAGAAAATCAATCGACTCACCGTGGGAGGCAGTAAAGGCCAGAGTCTCGCGCGCCGCTGCCTCGGTTTCCGCGGGTGTCCCAAAGAGCAGATAAACATAGGTGGCGATCCCCGCCTTTTTCAGGGTCAAGAGGACCCTTGAGGCCATTTCAACCTTCGTCCCCTTGTTCATCCGATCCAGCACACCCTGATCCCCTGATTCCAGGCCCAATTTAAGCATCACACAGCCCGAGCGCCTCAACGCCCGGCAAAAATCCTGTTCGCCAAGCTCCGGACTGATCCTGGTAAAGGCATACCAGGGCGGCCCGGGAGGATACTTGATCAGCGCCCTCATATGTTCGATGGATTGGGAGTTATCGAGAAAATGGATGAGGGAAGGGTTCAGGCCCTTGACGAGAAGCGCCAGGTCTTCGCTCATCCTTCCTGCCGGGAGCGGAAGGTAGGGATTCCCCTCTGCCCTCTCCGGACAGAAGGTGCATCCGTTCCACCAGCAACCCGATGATCCGCTGTAGGGCAGGACAATGCCCGGCGACAGATAATCGCGTAAAGGGAAAAGATCATATGATGGCGTGTAATGGGCTTGTCTATCCACGTTGACGCCAAGGATCTCAAGCAAGGGGACCTCGCCCGGTCCGGCGATAAAATGATCCGCCAGGCCACAGAGAGGTTTCTCCAGAGCGTTCCTCATCCATGAGGTGACCAGCCCGCCGCCCAAAATGATCTTTGTCCGGGGATAATTTTTCCGGAGGAAACCCAGCATCGAAAAGGCGCAAAGGGCCTGGCCCAGATAGTTAAGCGAGAATCCCGCGTATCCCGGCGGCTCTTCTTCCATGAGCTCTGTCAGACGACGACTGAAGTAGGGGTAAAAGGGATTCGCCTCCGGGCGCAGGGCGGCCCGGCAGAGATCGGCGCTCCTGAGCGGGGAAAGCTCGGAATCCTGGTAGTTGGAGAGACCCACATGGGAACTGCCATTACCAATGGACGTCTCAATAAGGCGATTGATGTCCAACAGGGCCCGCTGGTAACGAGCGGGGGAGGAATATGTGTCCCTGTTCCGGAGCATCGCGAGGTGCCTGTCCAGATTCCGGCCGGCCCGACGCGTCCAGGTGTCAAGCTGGCGCCGGGGCTGCTGCAGGAGGAATGCAAGACCCTCCATATTCGCATCCAGGACCCGATGTCTGACTCCGTTGGCAAAAAGCGCCCCGGAAAGCCTCGCAAGTCCCGCGGGCGGCTCAGTAGGTCTTGTAACAGGCGGGTGAATAAGAAGAATCATTTACACTAACCACTCCAGCCGTCACTATTGATGACTTCGTAAAAAGTACCCAAGGCGTCATTCCCGCGTAGGCGGGAATCCAGAAGTAATTTAATCCACTAGATTCCCGCCTACGCGGGAATGACAAAATGTGAGGTTTTCGGACTTCTTACGAGGGCGTCACTATTGTTGAAGCGGTAAAAAGTCCGGATGCTGCGTTGCGCTACACCCCTCCCCCGCCTTCGCGGGGGCAGGCTTGCGGCGTTTTCCGGGGACACGTTCCGATCCCTTCGGGCTTCCGGAACAAGCCCCCTCCCCCGACGCCTCATTCCTCGTGATTTGCGCGCCTTGCCTGCGAACTTTTTACCGCGCCGTCCAAATTTACTCCCCTTTTAGGCTTTTTACCGCGTCGTCACTATTGGTCAACCGCAGGGAGATGTCAAGAAAATCCCGGTGCTGGCGC
>JAXMLA010000274.1:0-15741 GCA_034370465.1 Desulfuromonadales bacterium | reverse complement strand
GTGTTCTGAATGTTGTGATTCAGAACCTCAAGGCCATATTTGATGCCCAAGGCCTTCGGCGAAAGTAAGCGACCCGACTCCGACTAGCAATGCCACAGTCCACTCAAGGCAGAAACAGCGTCTAACTTTAGAGTTTTAACTAGGAGAGTTTATGAACGAATCAGATGTCGAATACGCAGGCTTCTGGATAAGAGTCGGAGCATCCATGATTGATTCATTACTGATCATGGTCATCACCTTCCCGCTGCTCATCTCCATTTACGGATGGGATTACTTTGGCTCAGAAAAGATGATTTCCGGGCCTGCGGACTTTCTAATTTCGTGGATACTGCCGTTTGTTGCGGTCGTCTGGTTTTGGATGCAAAGACAAGCCACCCCAGGAAAAGCAGCTTTGTCACTACGCGTGTTGGACGCTGACTCCGGAAACAACCTGTCGATTGGCCAAAGCATCGGCCGTTACCTGGGATATTTTGTTTCGACCATTCCGCTGGGGCTTGGGCTGCTATGGGTTGGCTTCGACAGAAAAAAACAGGGGTGGCATGACAAGCTGGCGAATACCGTTGTTGTCAGAGCAAAGAATCATGGGCCAGAACCAGTCAGGTTCCCGCAAGCCTAATCCCCAATAAGGTACAAACGTGAACGATCCCATTATCCAGCCCAATAACAGCGCCGAGATCAAAGCCAACCGTAACCTGTCCATCTGGGTCGGGGTTCTCGGCCTGGTGGGCTTCGGCCTGTGCTATGCGCTCTTCTTTGCGCTCATGTTCCTGCAACCGGGGCTGATCTTCAAGCTGATCCCGATGCCGGCGATCACCGCAGCGGCGATTTCCGACGGAGAGCAGACTTACCTGCTGACCGACAAGATCGACATGAGCAGCGTCGATCCCCGCCAGGAGCGCCCGCCGGAGGTCAAGCATCTCCTCTCCCTGCTGACCGGCACCGAACCCGGTACCGCGCAGGAGATCCCCGCTTATGCGCAGGCGATCGGCGCCAAGGGGCGCTTGCTCTTTCTCGAACCTGGGGGGTACCGGATGTATGACGGGAGCCGCTGGGTCGACAAGCGCGCCGACGCCATCGGCAACGATCCACGCGGCATCCTCGCGCCGGCCGGTCTTTATGTGCTGAGCAACCACGACTCCGGCCCCCGGCTCAACCTCATCACTTCCGAGACGACTCTCCCCCTCCCCCTGCCCCCTGAATTTCTGGCCGTCGAGCAGCAGGAATGCCTCTGCGCCAAGTTGGCCCTTTATCAGGGAGATCTCTGTCTCTTCTGGAAAGGGGATGAGACGCTCTCCTGGGCCATCCTCGACGGAGAGACCTGGTCGGCCGTCGCTACCTGGCCATTCTCCGGTGGCTATGACGTCATCTCTGACGACAGCAATCTCTATCTGTTTCAGCGCGAAGGGGAGGGATTGGAGCGCACCATCAGTTACCTGGTCTTTGCCAACGCAGCCTGGTCCGAGCCCCGGCAGCTGCCGATAAAGAGCGGATTCACCGACTGGGATGCCTTTATCGAGCAGGGGAAGCTCAAGATTTTTGTCCAGCAACTCATGACCCAGACCCTCTACACCATCAAGGAGGAGACGCTGGTCGATCCGATCCGGCTCAAGGGGCCCTTCGATCCCTCCCCGTGGATCGGCCGGGGCGCGGTGCTGGTGATCTTCGGCAATGGCCTCTCCCTCCTCGCAATCTTCGCGATCTCGGCCGGGATAGGCCGGTTCAAGAAGCGGATCTGGCGCGACGGTGACGTTGAGTACGAGTTCGCCAGTCTCTTTCGCCGCTCTTTGGCGATGATACTCGACAATCTGCTGCTGTTCGTAGCGCCGCTGCTGGTGATGGCTCTCGCCCTCCCCGGCTTCGATGAAATTCCGGGGAACCCGGTGCGCTTCATGCTCACCATCTTTTCCGCCCTCGCCTTGTTCTTTGTCGGCGGCTTTCTCTATCATTCCCTGCTCGAAGGCCTCTACGGACAGACGCTCGGCAAGAAGATCTGCGGCATCCGGGTGTTGAAAGCCGACTTCTCCCCCTGCGGGGTCGCCGCCGGCTTTGTGCGCAACCTGCTGCGGATCGCCGATGCCTTCTTTTACTATCTCGTGTCGATCATTGCCATGGCCGCCAACCTCAAATGGCAGCGGGTCGGTGACGTGGTCGCGGATACGGTCGTGGTGAAAGTCCGGAAGGGGGAGTAAGGATCGACAGGCCGACGCTCTGTTAGTTTTGCGGATTTTTGACATACATTATTCGGATTATTGATTCAAATAACTCGGATTATGTTGTATCGACGCTTCTTGGCACCTCCTGAACTTTTGCAGGGTTTGCACAGATTCTTGATAAAAAATTGACCTCCCTCTCCCCCATTTTGACACTTCTTTGATCTCCTCCCTGCTACGCTGAAATCATCAAAACGACCTCTGCACCGATACATTATCAGGATGCTGCTATGCTTCTTTCTGCAGAGGTCAGCATACTTCCCCGGCTGGGAGTCTAAAACCATGAACATCTACGAATCGCTGCAAACCATCTTCTTTTTTGTCGTTCTACTGGCTCTGGTCAAACCGCTTGGCAGTTTTATGGCCAAGGTTTTTGCCGGGGAGCGCACCTTCCTGTCACCGCTATTGGTCCCCTGCGAAATGTTGATCTACCGCGTCTGCGGGGTGCAGGCGGAAGAGGAGATGGGGTGGAAGCGTTACGCCGGCTCCATGCTCCTCTTCAATCTGCTCCTCTTCGTCTCGCTCTTCGTCATCCTCCTCACCCAACACCTGCTGCCGCTCAATCCGCAGAAGATTCCTGCCTTCAACTGGCAGCTGGCGCTGAATACGGCGGTCAGCTTCACCACCAACACCAACTGGCAGGCCTATGGCGGCGAGCAGGGAGCCAGCTACTTCACCCAGATGATCGGGCTGGCGGTCCATAACTTCGTCTCCGCCGCCACCGGCATCGTCATCGCGATTGCCGTAATCCGCGGCTTCGTGCGGCGTAAGACTTCGCTGCTCGGCAACTTCTGGGTTGATATGACCCGCTGTATCCTCTACATCCTCCTGCCGATCGCCATCATCCTCTCCCTGGTCCTGGTCTCCCAGGGGGTAATCCAGAACTTCAGCCCCTACCAAAACGTGCCCCTGCTGCAGGCGACTGCGACGGTGAGCGCGGTCACCCTCCCGATGGGGCCGGTCGCTTCCCAGGAAGCGATCAAGGAACTCGGGACGAACGGCGGCGGCTTCTTCAACGCCAACTCGTCCCACCCCTTCGAGAACCCGACCCCCCTCACCAACTTAATCGAGATTTTGCTGATCCTCCTTATCCCCGGCGCCCTGACCTACACCTTCGGGGTGATGGTCGGGAATACCCGTCAGGGGTGGATGCTCCTCGGGGTGATGCTCTTTATCTTCATCGGTGCCTTCAGTATTTTGCAATGGGCCGAGAGCAGCGGCAATCCGCTGGTCGCCAAGCTAGGCGTGCAGAGTATCAACATGGAAGGAAAAGAGGTCCGCTTCGGCCTCGCCGGGAGCAGCCTCTTCACCGTCGCCACCACCGCCACCTCCTGCGGCGCGGTCAATAACATGCACGACTCCCTGACCCCCCTGGGCGGATTGATCCCCCTGTCCCTGATCCTCCTCGGCGAGATTATCTTCGGCGGCGTCGGTTCCGGTCTCTACACCATCCTCGCCTTCGCCATTATCGCCGTCTTCGTCTCCGGATTGATGATCGGCCGCACCCCGGAATACCTCGGCAAGAAGATCGAGGTGCGGGAGATGTGGATGTCGATCCTGATCATCCTCACCGCCGGGGTGATGGTCCTGATCCTCTCGGCGATCGCCATGAGCACCCCCGCTGCCGTCGCCTCCATGGCCAATCCCGGTGCTCATGGCCTCTCCGAGGTCCTTTACGCCACCGCCTCGATGGCCAACAACAACGGCAGCGCCTTTGCCGGTCTGAACGCCAACGTCAATTTCTACAACCTCTGCGGTTCTCTGGCGATGATCATCGGACGATACCTTCCGGCGATCGCGGTCCTCGCCATGGCCGGCTCCCTGGCGGAGAAGAAGTACATCCCCCCCAGTCTCGGGACGTTGCCGACGGACAGGGTTCCCTTTGCCCTCTGGCTGACGCTGGTCATCCTCATCGTCGGGGCATTGACCTTCTTCCCGGCTCTGGCCCTCGGGCCGATCGTCGAACATCTCAGCATGCGGGGAGGGAACTGAGTCATGTCGAAACATAGCCAACAACCGCAATCGGTCTTCGATGCAGCGCTCTTGAAAGGCGCCTTCCTCGAATCCCTCAAGAAACTCGATCCCCGCACTCTCTGGCGTAATCCGGTGATGTTCTGCGTCGAGATCGCCAGCGTCATCACTCTGGGCACCTTTGTCCTCTCCCTCACCGGCGCCAATCAGGAACCGGCCTGGTTTACCGGGACGGTCTCCCTCTGGCTCTGGCTGACGGTCATCTTCTCCACCTTTGCCGAGGCGCTGGCCGAAGGACGGGGGAAGGCTCGCGCCGCCAGCCTGCGCCAATCGCGCACCGACGTGACCGCCAAGCGTCTGGAGAAGCCGGACTTCGGCAGCGACGGCACCACGGTCAACGCCAGCGAGCTGCGCAAGGGGGAGCTGATCCTGGTCGAAGCAGGCGAGACGATTGCCGGCGATGGAGAGATCGTCGCCGGTGCCGCCCTGGTTAACGAATCGGCGGTGACCGGCGAATCAGCCCCGGTGATCCGCGAAGCCGGCGGGGACCGCAGCGCCGTCACCGGCGGCACCACGGTCATTTCCAGCTCCATCATCGTCAGGATTACCGCTAATCCCGGCGAGACCTTCCTCGACCGGATGATCGGCCTGATCGAGGGGGCGAAGCGGCGCAAGACCCCCAACGAGGTCGCTCTGGAGGTCCTCCTCATTGCCCTGACTGTCGTCTTTCTCCTCGTCTGCATCAACATCAGCCCCCTCTCGATCTACAGCGTCAAGGCGACGGGACAGGGGAGTCCGGTCTCGCTGACCATCCTCGTCGCCCTCTTTGTCTGCCTGGCACCGACGACCATCGCCGCCCTTTTGCCGGCGATCGGCATCGCCGGCATGGACCGCCTCTTCCAGAAGAACGTCATCGCCCTCTCCGGCCGCGCCATTGAGGCAGCCGGCGACGTCAACGTCCTCCTTTTGGACAAGACCGGTACCATCACCCACGGTAACCGTGAAGCCGTCGCCTTTGTCCCGGTCGGCGGCCATAGTGAGAAAGAGCTGGCCGAGGCGGCGCTGCTGGCATCGCTGGCTGACGGCACCCCGGAAGGGCGCAGCGTTCTGGTTTTGGCGAAAGAGAAGTATGGCCTGAGCCGGGAAGTGCCAAAGGATGCCGAAGTGGTGGAGTTTAGCGCCGACACCCGCCTCTCCGGGCTCAATCTCGAGGGGAAGCAATTCCGCAAAGGCGCGTCCGACTCGACGATCGCCTTTGTCAAAAAGTTCGACGCCACAACCATCCCCGCAGACCTCGCCGAAATCGTCGACAAGATCGCCCGGAGCGGGGCGACGCCGCTGGTCGTCTGCAAGGATAATGAGATTCTCGGGGCAATCAACCTCAAGGACATCGTCAAGACCGGCATTCAGGAGCGCTTCCTGCAGCTGCGCAGCATGGGGATCAAGACGGTGATGATCACTGGGGACAACCCGTTGACCGCCGCCGCCATCGCCGCCGAGGCCCAGGTCGACGACTTCCTTTCCCAGGCCAGACCGGAGGAGAAGCTGCGCCTGATCAAGGAGTATCAGGAGGCCGGCTATATGGTCGCCATGACCGGCGACGGCACCAACGACGCCCCGGCCCTGGCCCAGGCCGATGTGGCGGTGGCGATGAACACCGGCACCCAGCCGGCGCGCGAGGCAGCCAACATCATTGACCTCGACAGCAACCCGACCAAGCTTCTCGATATCGTCGAGGTCGGCAAGCAGATCCTCATGACCCGCGGCAACCTGACGACCTTCAGCATCTCCAACGATATCGCCAAGTACTTCGCCATCATCCCGGCGATGCTACTGTCGATCTACCCCCAGTTGGAATTGCTGAATGTCATGGGACTGAAGAGTCCCTACAGCGCCATCCTCGCGGCGGTGATCTTCAATGCCCTGATCATCCCGCTCCTCGTGCCGCTGGCGCTGAAGGGGACAAAATTCCGGCCGCTGCCGGCCGAGAAGCTGCTGATCCATAATTTGCTGATCTACGGCGTCGGCGGAATGGTGGCACCCTTTTTCGGGATCAAGCTGATCGACCTGGCGATTGGGCTCTTTATCTAGGCAGATCGGACCGATCCGGCGGATAAAATAAAGGACCAGACTATGAAAGACATGAAATCCGCACTTCTCCTCTTCCTCACCTTCACAATCATCTGCGGCGGCATCTACCCGGCGCTGGTCACTGGACTGGCACAGGTGGCCTTCCCGCAGCAGGCAAACGGCAGCTTCATCACCGATGCCAGCGGCAACAAGATAGGCTCCAGCCTGATCGGCCAGCCCTTCTCCGCCCCGCAATATTTCTGGCCGCGCCCCTCTGCAACGGGCGATTTCGGCTACAACCCCCTCGCCTCGGGCGGCTCCAATGCCGGGCCGACCAACCCCGCTTACCTGCAGACCGTCGCGGAGCGGGTCAAGGTGCTGCACGCCAGCGGCATTGCCCCACCCCTCCCGGCGGAGATGGTCCAGGCTTCGGCCAGCGGCCTCGATCCGCACCTCTCGCCGGAAGCCGCCGCATTGCAGATTCTGCGGGTCGCCAGAGTGCGCGGAATGGCCGAAACGACCGTCCTCCAGGCCGTCAATTCGGCCAGCGAAGAGCGTCAGCTCGGCATTCTCGGGGCGCCGCGGGTGAATATCCTTGTTTTGAATCTGGAACTGGATAGACTGATGAAATGATGACCAATAACGACGACATACGCCCCTCGCCGGAGGCGATGCTCAAGCTGGCCCAGGCCGAAGAGGGCACAAACGAGCTGGGGAAGCTGAAGATCTTTCTCGGCTATGCTGCCGGCGTCGGCAAGACCTACGCCATGCTCGAGGCTGCGGAGCAGCGGCGCCTCGACGGCTCTGAGGTGGTGATCGGCTACGTGGAATCGCATGGCCGCTTCGAGACCGATTCGCTCCTCGCTTTCACCGGTCTGGAGACGCTCCCGAAAAAAGTGGTGATCTATCAAGGGGTGCAACTCCCGGAACTCGACCTCGATGCGGTCCTGGTGCGCCGGCCGCAGCTCGTGCTGATCGACGAACTCGCCCACAGCAACGCCCCCGGATCGCGGCACGGCAAGCGCTGGCAGGATGTGGAAGAGATTCTCGCCGCCGGGATCGATGTCTATACCACCGTCAACATCCAGCACTTCGAGAGCCTCAACGACGTGGTCGCCCAGATCACCGGCATCGTTGTCCGCGAGACCATCCCCGACCGTATCCTCGACCTCGCTTTCGAGATCAAACTGATCGATATCTCTCCGGAAGACCTGCTGCAACGCCTGAAGGAAGGGAAGATCTACATCCCCAGTCAGGCCGCCAAGGCGATGGAGAAGTTCTTTCGTCCCGGCAACCTCATGGCGTTACGCGAGCTCTCCCTGCGCCGCACCGCAGCCCGGGTGGACGAGCAAATGCGCGCCTACATGGAGACCCAGTCGATCGCCGGGCCGTGGCCGACGGCGGAACGGCTGCTGGTCTGCGTCAGCGGCAGCCCCTCCAGCGAAAAACTGATCCGCTCGACCTGCCGCCTGGCGGAAGAGTTGAAAGCGCAGTGGCTCACCCTCTACATCGAAACACCCGCCGGGGGGGAGCGGATTCAGGAAAACCGGGAAAACATCTGGCGCGACCTGCGTCTGGCCGAGAGCCTGGGAGCCCAGGTGGCGACGGTCACCGCGACCGACATTGCCGACGCCATGCTGGCCTACGCCACCCGCCACAACGTTACCAAGATCGTCATGGGCAAACCGAACAAATCCCGCTGGCGCGAACTTTTCCAGCCGCCGATCGTCGACCTGATCCTCCGTCGGAGCGGAGCAATCGATGTGGTCATCGTCAGCTTCGAACCTGAAAAACCGGCCGTCGCCGCAAGCGGATCCCGGCACCATCACCCCTTTGAACTGCGCGGCTATGCCGCCAGCCTGGCGCTCCTCGCCGCTGCCACCCTCCTCTGTGAGCTGCTGCGCCCCTTTCTCGCCCCGACCAATATGATCATGTTCTACCTCCTGGTTGTGGTGGTCGCCGCGGTGCGTCTCGGCCGCCGGCCGGCGATGGCGACCGCCGTGCTCGGGGTGGTCGCTTTCAACTTCTTCTTTGTCCCGCCGCGGCTGACCTTTATTGTCGCTGACCCCCAGTATCTCCTCACCTTTCTCGGTCTCTTCGTCGTCGGCGTCGTTATCAGCAATCTGGTCGCCCGCTCCAGAGAACGGGCCGAGGTGATCCGCGACCGCGAGGTCCAGACCGCCAGCCTCTACTATCTGAGTCGCGACCTCGCCGCTGCGGTCGATAGCGCTGCCGTGCTCAAGGCGGTGGTGAGGAATGTCGAAGAAGTTCTGAATGCCCAGGTGGCGATCCTCCTGCCGGAAGGGGAGCGGCTCGACATCCTGGCCGCCAGCGCCGGATTGGTCCTCGACCTCAAGGAGCAGGCGGTGGCCGACTGGGTCTTTCGCAACAAACACCCGGCCGGGCGCGCCACCGATACCCTTGTCTCCGCCGCCCTCCTCTATCTCCCCTTGCAGACCCCGGCCAATACCCTCGGGGTGATTGGAGTCAGTCTGGAGAAGGAGGAGGATTATCACTCCCAGGAGAACCGCCTCCTCCTCGATGCCTTCGCCACCCAGGCCGCCATGTCGATGGAGCGGATCCGCTTCTCCCGCCAGGCCGAGCAGGCGCAGATCCTCCAGGCCCGGGAGAATCTGGAGCGCGCTCTCCTCAACTCCATCTCCCACGATTTGCGTACCCCCTTGGTCACCGTGACCGGCGTCCTCTCCAGCCTGAAAGAAGAGGGTGCCCACCTCAGTGACCAGGCGCGGCAGGAGCTGCTCGATACCGCCTTCGGTGAAGCGCAGCGCCTCAATCGCTTCGTCGGCAATCTCCTCGACATGACCCGTATTGAGGCCGGCGCTATCCGCCTGAACTTCGAGCCGTGCGACGTCCAGGATCTGATCGGCTGTGCCCTCGCCGCCATCGAGCCGCGCATCGGTACACGCACCATCAAGATCAACCTCGCCGATGACCTGCCGCTAATCACTCTCGATTTAGTCCTGATGACCCAGGTCCTGATCAATCTCCTCGATAATGCCCATAAATTTTCCCCGATTGGGAGCGTGATCGAGATCAGCGCCACGGCCGATACTGCGGGGCTCACACTGGAGGTCGCTGATCGTGGGGCCGGGGTGCCGGAAGCGGACCTGCAACGGATCTTCGACAAGTTCTACCGCATTCCGGTCCCGGAAGGGGCAGGAGGAACCGGTCTGGGGCTCTCCATCTGCAAGGGGATTGTCGAAGCGCACAATGGCAGAATCCGGGCGGTGAATCGCTCCGGCGGCGGGCTGAGGATTATGATCCGTTTACCTTTGGCAAAGATCGGAAAAGAGGACGATGACAATTGAACGAAGCCGGGTGAACCTCCCCCGCATCCTGATTATCGATGATGAACTGGCGATCCGGCGCTTTCTCCATACGGTATTGTCGAGTGAGGAGTTTTGTCTGCAGGAGGCGGAAAACGGCCATGCCGGTCTGGCGGCAAGCGCGACCTTCCGGCCGGACGTTATCCTTCTCGATCTGGGCTTGCCGGATCTGGAGGGCATCACCGTGATCAAACGGATTCGCGAATGGTCAACAGTGCCGATTATCGTCCTCTCGGTCCGGGAACGGGAGGACGACAAGGTCGCTGCCCTCGACGCCGGGGCCGACGACTATCTCACCAAGCCCTTCGGGGTCGGTGAACTCCTCGCCCGCATCCGGGCGGCGCTGCGCCGTTCGCTGCAGGAGATCCCCGAACCGCTCTTCATCAGCAACGACCTGCAGGTCGATTTAGCGAGCAGACAGGTGACGGTGAATGGCAGCGAGATCGCGCTGACTCCGACCGAATACGACATCCTGCGCCTCCTCGTTGTCCACGCCGGCAAGGTGCTGATCCACCGCCAGATCCTGAAAGAGGTCTGGGGGAACGCGTATCTCGAACAACCGCATGTACTGCGGGTCAACATCAGTAATCTGCGCCGCAAGCTGGAGAGCGACCCGTCCCGACCGCAACATATCATCACCGAGCCGGGAGTCGGCTACCGTCTGCGCTGACGTAAGTTTTCGACCCGCATCAGAACATAGATCTGCTTCTTGACTGCTACGAAAGGCGCCACCAACATGGCACACTCTCCCGACTCCTTCTGGGGCGGCATTCTCAAATCGATGGGGCTGGTCTTCGGCGATATCGGCACCAGCCCGATCTACACCCTCACCGTCATCTTCGCCCTCACCGAGCCGAGCCGCGACAACATCCTCGGCATCCTCTCCCTGATCCTCTGGACCTTGACCATCCTCGTCACCGTCGAATACGCCTGGCTGGCGACCAGCCTCAGCCGCAACGGTGAAGGGGGGGCGATCGTCCTCAAGGAGATCCTCGCCGGCTACCTCAAATCAGGACGGAAGATCGCCTTCAGCGGACTCCTCTGCTTCCTCGGCGTTTCCCTCCTCCTCGGCGACGGCGTCATTACCCCGGCGATCAGTATCCTCTCGGCGGTCGAAGGGATCCGCTTCATCCCCGGCGGCGAGGGGATCAGTCAGGGCTGGCTCATTGCCCTCGCCGCCGTCATTGCCATCGGTCTCTTCATCTTCCAGTACAAGGGGACCGACAAGGTCGCCCTCGCCTTCGCCCCGCTCATGGGGGCCTGGTTCACCGCCCTCGCCCTCTCGGGGCTGGTGGCGATCAGCCAGGCGCCGGAGATCCTCCAGGCGATCAGCCCGCACTATGCCCTGAATTTCATGCTCCACCACGGCGTGGCCGGCTTCTTTGTCCTCTCGGAAGTCATCCTCTGCGCCACCGGCGGCGAAGCCCTTTATGCCGACATGGGGCATCTTGGCCGGGCGCCGATCATCCGCGCCTGGTCGATCGTCTTTATCGCCCTCTCCATCAATTACCTCGGCCAGGGGGCTTTTCTCCTGCAGCATCCCGGTACTAAATCGGTCCTCTTCGAGATGATCCACCATCAGTCCGCGCTCCTTTATGTCCCCTTCCTCCTCCTCACCATCGCGGCGACGATTATCGCCTCGCAGGCGATGATCAGCGGCGTCTTCTCCATCATCTATCAGGGGATTACCACCCGCGTCCTGCCGCTGCTCAAGGTTGACTACACCTCGCGCGCCCTCAAGTCGCAGATCTATATCGGTTCGGTCAACTGGGTCCTGATGGTCGCCGTCATCCTCATCATGATTTTCTTCCGGGAATCCGGGAATCTCGCCGCCGCTTACGGCCTGGCGGTGACCGGCTCGATGAGTATCACCGGCCTGATGATGATCATGATCTTTGCCTTCCAGGGACGCCGCAAGCTGGCCGCCGTGGCCGTGGCGCTGACGATCGTCGACCTGATCTTCTTCGGCGCCTGCATGACCAAGATCCCGCACGGTGGCTACTGGTCGATCATTCTCGCGGCCTTCCCCTTTGCCTCGATGCTCCTCTGGACCCGTGGCCAGCGCGCCCTCTATTCAGCCCTACGCCCCCTTGATCTCGAAACCTTCCTCGTCAGTTACGAGCAGATCTACCGCCGGGTGCGCATCCCCGGCACCGCCCTCTTCTTCACCCGCGAAGCCGTCGTCGTCCCCCCCTACGTCATCCACTGCATGCTGCGCAGCAACATCGTCTATGAGCGCAACATCTTCATCTCCATCGACCGCACCGATACCCCTTTCGGGATCGAAACCCGCCATCAGGACGATCTTGGACCAGGGCTGGAATCCTTTATCGTTACCGCCGGCTACATGGAGATCCTTGATATCGATAGATTGCTCAAAGCGAACAAGATCAAGGAGAAGGTCATCTTCTACGGCATCGAGGATATCTCCACCAACAGCCCGATCTGGAAGGTCTTCGCCCTCTTCAAGCGCCTGACCCCCAACTTTGTGCAGTTCAACAAACTCCCCGCCAGCCGTCTGCAAGGGGTGGTGACGCGGGTGGAGATGTAGGGACGGACCTGCGTATCCGCCCGCCTCATCACAAAGCGCCCCCTGGCTACGGCCGGGGGGCGCTTTGTTGTTGCAGTTCTTCACTTTACCGCGCAGCTAGCGCGTCCGGAAACTCCGGACTTCACTCTCGCTGACGCCGCCATGATTATCTCTGGTCTGCACCTTCCAATAATAGGTGGTCGCAGGAGCCAGGTTACCGACGACGATGCTGTCAGTCGCTACGACCGTTGTCCCCCCGCCTCCTCCCTCGCCACCGCAGGCGACCATCAGCCAGAGCATGGCGAGAGTACCGACAATCAATATCTGAAGCCGTCGCCTGCTTGACCGGGGCCAGACAAACCCCAGAGTGGCGATCATGACACCGGAGGTTCCGAGGGCAGAGACGAGGATCGTCCGGGCGGGTGGATCAAAGTGCGGATCGGTATCGATCAACAAGGTCATATTCAGCGCGTCACCATCAAGATCTTCTCCCTGAGCCCAGGAAAAAGTCACCGGCGAAGTTACAAAGACGGCATTATTCTCCGGGGCAAGCAACTGGGCCGGCGGCGGCAGGCTGTTGCCGATACCGGTGACGGTCAGAGTTCGCGTCGGCCGCAACGCTTCATTGCTGACAATGGTGATCTCCCCCGTCAAACTGACAAAACCGATTGGTGCAAAACGAACGGTCAGATTGCATTGCGCACCAGGGGGAAGAGTTGTGACGCAGGTGTTGGCAATCAGAGTCAGTTCGGGGGAGGGTAAAGTACTGCTGATATCGCTGATGACCAGATTCCCGACGCCGGTATTCTTCAACACAAAGGACAACTCTTTGACGGTCCCCGGCGTGACCGGACCAAAACTTAGCAAGTCATCATACTCCGGGGCGGTCGGATCAAAGACCAGGAGGTACTGCTGCGCCGTGAGTCGGGCATAAGCAGCCGGCAGATCGACCAGTCCCCGGCCGTAGCTGTTATCGGCGCCAGGCGGTCCGAGATCGGCGGTGGTGGTAAGCAGCCCCATCTCCAGACGCAGACGATAATCTTGAACAGACTCGTCAGCCAGGGGCGGGATCGCACTGCGCAGTAACGCCAAGGCCCCGGAGACATGGGGCGCGGTAAAGGAGGTGCCACTCGCCGTACCATAACCAGAGGTGAAAGGGCTCAGTGGATATGCCACCCGGACCGACTCTCCGGGAGCCACGAGCTCCGGATAGACATCGACCGCCAGGTCGTTGTAGATGCTGCCGCTGCAGGCGCCGGGGCCGCGAGAACTAAAGGAACTGACAGCGAAATTCGGGCCGACACTGCCGACCGCCAACCCTTCCGGATAGTTAGCCGGGCTGACGCTGGTCGCCGCGACCGGACCGCCGTTGCCGCCAGAAAAGACCACATGGATGCCGGCGGCCTGCAGAGCCTGAATATCACCACGAAAGGAATCGAAGGTGATGCACTGGTTGGGGGCGGTCTCGAACCCCCAGGAGTTATTGACAACATCCGGCGCGTCATCGGTGGCCGGATCGCCATCCGGATCGAGAGCCCACTGAAAAGCGAGGTGAATTTTCGAGCTCTCTGCATTCCCATTATCGGGGAAGATTTTGGCCGAAATCCATTGGGCGTCCGGGGCGACACCGAGGGTATTCCCGCTGGCTCCGCCGCCGACCATCAGCGAAGTTACGGCGGTGCCGTGCCCATCAATATCTGTTGGAGTGAGGGTGCCGGCGTAGGGGTCGAACCAGTCCTTCGCGCCACCCCGCCAACGCGGCGCTGCCAGATCGGGATGGGTGATATCGACGCCACTATCGAAGCTTGCCACGACCACGCCGCTGCCGGTAAAACCGGCCGCCCACAGCGACTGGGCGCCAATGGCGGCAATATTGTCACTCGGTGCAGCCGGGATCGCCAAGGTCACCGGCGACGGCCGCGGCACCTCACCGTCAAGTTCGACGGCAGCAACGCCGGGCCACGCGGCCAGCGTTGCGACCAGGTGCGGCGGCACCTGGACCGCCAGAGCATTAATCAACCAGAGCTCAGTCGGCTCCACTCCCTGCCCGCGCAGATAACCCTGCAACGGACCCTGGCTACGGCGGGCCTGATCGCGCAAACCCCGCACCATTCCGGCGCGGGCCGCAGCGCGATTGCTGCGCTGCGCGAAAGTTTTTACGTCGAGACGATCAGTAAAATGGATGATGACCGGCACCTTGTCGCCCACCCCCGCCATCGCCATGCGTTGCCGCACTTCCGGGGCAAGAGTTGCCGCCTGGGCAACGCTGTTGAGCAGAACGCCGGCCAAGGCGCTGACAATGAGGAGAACAAAGGCTTTATGCATGCGATTTATTCCACTTTTAGATGTTCAAAGCGATAGGGCCATGAATAATCGTAACATAATCTCGCGCTTGACGTGTCCGGTTTACAAAAAATAACGTCCACGACAACAGCCTTCCTGCTGGCAATGAGTCGGAACATTTGCTAAATTCCCTCAGGCTTTCAAGATTGTTATTTTTTTCACAGTGACCGGTCGTTCGATCGTTCGCAGGGATCGCAGGGGAATGGATGACCGAGCTACCGCGTACCGACACCGCTGACTTCATTCGCCGCTGGGAAAGCTCCGGCGCGGCCGAACGCGCCAACTACCAGCTCTTCCTCTCCGAACTCTGCGATCTGTTGGGCGTCCCGCGCCCCGACCCCACCCGCCCTGATGACCGCGATAACTCCTACGTCTTCGAGCGCTCCGTCACCTTCCGCCATGGCACCGGCCTGACCAGCATCGGTCGCATCGATCTCTACAAACACGGCTGTTTCGTTCTCGAAGCCAAGCAGGGGAGCGACCGTTCCAGCGAAACGCAGCCACTGCTGCTGCGTGAAGAGACCAGCGACTGGCTCTCCGGCCGGCGCGGCACGGCGGTGCGCGGCACCAAGGGCTGGGACGTGGCGATGCTCAAGGCCAAAGGCCAGGCCGAACAGTATGCCCGCGCTCTGCCGGTTGCCGAGGGCTGGCCGCCCTTTCTCGTCATCGTCGATGTCGGCCACGCCATCGAGCTTTACAGCGAATTCTCCTGCACCGGCAAATCGTATCTCCCCTTCCCTGATCCGCGTTCGCACCGCATCCTCCTGTCCGATCTCGTCAACCCCGAGATTCGCGCCCTGCTGCGCGAGGTCTGGACCAAACCCCACGCCCTCGATCCCGCCAAGCGCAGCGCCAGGGCGACCCGCGAGATTGCCGACAAGCTCGCCCGCCTCGCCAAGTCGCTGGAGTCGTCGGGACAGACGCCGGAGAAGGTCGGAAACTTCCTCAAACGCAGCCTCTTCACCATGTTCGCCGAGGATGTCGGCCTGATTCCGCATGGCAGCTTCACCGCCCTGCTGGAGAGTCTGCGTGGCTCGACCGCCGCCTTTCCGCCGCTGCTCGAATCGCTCTGGGCGACGATGCGCGACGGTGGTTTCTCCACTGTCCTGCGCGAGAAGCTGCTCCGTTTCAACGGCGGTCTCTTTGCCGAGACCGAAGCGCTGGCGATCGACGAAAACCAGCTGAACCTCCTCATCGCCGCCGCCAAGGCTGACTGGCGCGATGTCGAGCCGGCGATCTTCGGCACCCTGCTGGAGCGCGCCCTCGACCC
>JAXMLA010000273.1:0-40239 GCA_034370465.1 Desulfuromonadales bacterium | reverse complement strand
GGATCGCGAATCACGGCGGTGGCTTCGAAGCCGTTGAGGGTGGGCATCATGCAGTCCATCAAGACCAGGACATAGTCGGTCTTTTCCAGTAAGTTTAAAGCTTCAGCGCCATTGTTGGCGACGTCGACCTGGTAGCCGAATTTTTCGAGAATGGCTTTGGTCATAAGCTGATTGGTAAAGTCATCTTCGGCAACCAGAACGCGGTTGCCGGGCGGGGTGGTTATGGGGAGGACGAATGATTTTTTCTCCTCCCTCACCAGGGATGCATTCCGCGGTGAGTTTCTTCGCTCTGCCTGCATACTGAAGACCGCCGTGAACCAGAAGGTTGTCCCGACAGACTCCTGACTGATGACCCCGATTGTCCCGCCCATCAGTTCGGCAAGTTGGCGGGCAATCGTCAACCCCAGACCGGTCCCGCCGTATCTGCGGGTTGTGGTGCCGTCTGCCTGGGTAAAGGGATTGAAGATCTCTTCGAGTTTCTCGGCCGCAATGCCGATGCCGCTGTCATGCACCTGAAAACGCAGCGTCGTTTGCTGGCCGTCCTCCTGGTCTTTGCTGATGTGCAGGGCCACAGCACCCTTTTCAGTAAACTTGATGGCGTTGCTGATAAGATTGGTGAGGATCTGGCGCAGACGCCCGGCATCGCCTTTAAGCAGGAGCGGTACATCCGCCTCGATCTCTGTCCTTAAATCGAGCCCTTTCTCTTTGGCTCGCAGGATAAAGAGGGCCAGGCTGCCGTTTATCTCTTTATTGAGATCAAAGCAGGATTTTTCCAGCTCGATTTTGTGTGCTTCGATCTTGGAGAGGTCGAGAATATTGCTGATCAGCTCAACAAGATTCTTACCGGAGAGCTTGATCAGTTCCGCATATTCGCGCTGTTCGCTGGTCAACTCTGTCCGCAAAAGGAGCTCAATCAAGCCGACCACGCCGTTCATCGGTGTGCGAATCTCGTGACTCATGTTTGCCAGGAAGTGACTCTTGGCAATATTGGCAGCATCGGCGTCGCGTTTGGCCTGGTAGAGTTCCTCTTCAAAGCGTTTGCGTTCGCTCATATCGATAATGGTCGTCAAGTATTCGTTGTTGTGCAGCGGTGCAGCCAGAAGCCGTGCCCATAATGGCCGCCCGTCGCTGTGCAACAAGCGTATCTGCCAGTCCTGCACTTCATCGGTCTCAAGAAGTTTTTGAAAATGCTGGGAGCAGAGAGCCTGGTCAGCAGGGAAGATGAAGGAAGAGAGGGAGTGATTAAACAGTTTTTTTCGTTCGATGCCGAGCAGGGATGCAGTGACAAGGTTAGCTTCTTTGATGATCCCCTGTTCGTTGATGGTGAGGTAGCCGACCGGCGCCAGATCGTAAAGGTCGAAGTAGCGGCTTTGGGAAATTTTCAGTTCATGCTGGGTGCGGCGCAGTTCTTCGTTCTGCATCTCCAGTTCGATCTGTTGTGCCTGCAGTTCATGGCAGAGCCGCTGCACTTCATGGTGAGACAAGCACTGAAGATCGGTCACTTCGAGTTGCCGGGTTTTTTCCTCCGCGCGTTGGCGAAGTTGTCGGGCTGCTTCGCTTTGCTGGTCTGACATAAAGGTCATCCCTTCTTTTAACGCTTTATCCCGCTCACCCAGTTTTGACTTTGATTCTCCGCGCCGCTGACACACTTTCTTTGATTGCCGGATTTTGCGTTTCGCATTATATCTTAATAGTATAAGAATACAATTAATCAGGTTGTTATTTTTTCAGGATTTTCATGCAAAAAAGCCCCGATTACGACCGGGGCTTTTTTGCGGCATTTCTCTTCATTTTTCAGCGAATGACGAAGCTGCCATCCGGATTAAGGTCGATGTTGCGGTTCACATAGCGTGTCCCCTTGAAACCGACATCTTCGGCGGCGTAGTAAGCACTCGAACTACGACTACCGGTGGCGCAGTAGAAGACGACGTTATTCGCCCCTTTCAGTTTGTCGATATTTTTAGCGATCTCTTCGTCAAGGATGTTGATGGCGCCGGGGATATGCCCTTTGGCAAATTCAGCGGCCGGACGAACATCGACGAGCAGGAAGCCGGCCGGGCGTTCTGCCAATAACTTCTCAAATTCGGCCTTGCCGATCTCTCCGGTTGCCGGTGCTGCTTCGGCCGCCACGGCTTTGTTGCCGGGATCTTTCGGGTTCACCAGCGCAAAGGCGCGGGTCGACTTTTCGATCCATTCCGGCCACCCTTCCGCATAAGTCCGCACATCGGTGTAACCCATTTCGCGCGCCTTGCTGGCGGATTTATGGGACAGATCGCACTTCAGGCCGCCGCAGAAGAAGACCAGGGTCGTGCTCTTGTCGGCAGGGAGGATCCCTTTGCGTTTGTCCCAGTCCTGATAAGGGAGATTGATCGCGCCGGGGATCGTCCCTTCGAGATATTTGATTTGGGGACGGGCATCAACCACCACGCCGACGCGCTCACGATCGTTGAGCAGGATCTTGATGTAATTGCTCGAAACCCAGAGACTCTCTCCGCCTTCGCGCCAGGCCGGTTCGCCACCGCTGAAGACTGCCACATTCTGGTAGCCCTTTTCCGCGGCCAGGGCTGCGGCTTTGCCGGAGAGGTCGCACTTGGTCCCGCCACAGTAAAAGACCAGCTGGGTCATTTTGTCTTGGGGGAGTTCACCGAGGCGCTCTTTCATCTCCTGCCAGGGGATGTTGACGGCGGCTGGGAGGTGACCTTCAAAATACTTGATCTCGGGACGCGCATCGATGAGGAGGTAGTTGCCTTCGGGGGGTGACTTTTCAAGGAGGGTCTTGACCTCGGCAAAGCTGACCTCTTTCACCCCGGACGCCAGAGCTAAGGATGCCGCGCCGATCAACACAAATGCCAGCAAAAGTGATTTTAACAAACTTCTCATCGTTTCCTCCCGGTTACAGGTCTTATCGGTTATGCGTCGTACTGGTCGTCACCATGACAACGGATATAAGTTAAATTGATTATGCAGAAATATCAATGTTAAAAATTCTGAAGAAATTAATTTAATGCGGTAAGACAATCCGTTGAAATGGCTCTCTCACCCCACGCTCTTTTTCGGCTCAATGCCGTAGGCTTTCATCTTGCGGTGCAGGTTGGAACGTTCGATTTCGATGGCATCGGCGGTGCGGGAAACGTTCCAGTCAAATTCTTTCAGCTTCTGCAGGATAAAGTCCTTTTCAAATTCGTCACGGGCGGCGCGCAGGGTGGCTCCCTCGCTTTCAACGCCGCCAGTTTCGCTGTCGTCACTCCCCAATCCGGCTTGCGGCCGATCACCGGCAGTGAAGACTGCCGGCAGCTGTGCTTCGGTGATGAGCTGATCCGGCGACATGATCACCAGACGTTCGACGATATTCTTCAACTCCCGCACATTCCCCGGCCAGGGATAAGAGCAGAGGGCACGGAGCGCTCCGTCGGAAAAGCGCTTGAGCGGGCGTCCTTCCTGCTGACAGAAGAGGGAGAGGAAGTTTTCGGCGAGGCGGGGGATGTCACGACTCCGTTCGCGCAGAGGCGGCACATGGAAGGGGATGACGTTGAGCCGGTAATAAAGATCTTCGCGAAAGCGTCCGGCACTGATCTCGGCTTCGAGATTCTTGTTGGTGGCGGCGACGACGCGCACGTCAACCTCGATGGTACGGCTGCCGCCGACCCGCTCGAATTTGCGTTCCTGCAGGATGCGCAGCACTTTGGCCTGGGTCTTCAGGCTCATGTCGGCAATTTCATCGAGAAAGAGGGTCCCTTCATGGGCAAGATCGAATTTGCCGCGGCGCTGGGCGGTGGCGCCGGTAAAGGAGCCGCGTTCATGGCCAAAGAGCTCCGATTCGATCAACTCCTCAGGGATGGCGGCGCAGTTGACTTCAATAAAGGGTTTGTCGCGACGTTTTGACAAGCTGTGGATGGCGCGGGCGACGAGTTCTTTGCCGGTACCGTTCTCCCCGGTGATCAGCACCCAGCCGCTGGTCGGAGCAGCGATGGCAATCTGGGCCTTGAGATCACGGATGGCCGGACTTTCGCCGATCATCTCCGATTCTTTGCCGAGCTGTTCCTTCAGGGTCCGGTTCTCCTCGATCAGACCACTGACCCGCAGGGCATTTTGCAGGGCCAGGAGGACTTTCTCCAGCGACAGTGGTTTCTCGATGAAGTCGTAGGCGCCGAGGCGCGTCGCCTTCACTGCAGTTTCGATGGTGCCGTGCCCGCTCATCATGATCACCAGCTGTTCGGGATTCATTTCGCGAATCCGGCGCAGGGTTTCAAGGCCGTCGATCCCCGGCATCCAGATATCGAGGAGGATGATATCGACACTCTCTTCCCGCAGCTGATCGAGGCCGGCGCCGCCGTTGGCGGCAAGGAGGACCCGGTAACCTTCATCCTGGAGAATCCCTTGCAGGCTGGCGCGAATACTGTCTTCATCGTCAATAATCAAAATCGTTTTCATGCAAACTCCAATAGGCTGAGGTCAGGTAAGGTCGGGTGCGGTCACCGGCAGTTCGACAATAAAGCGGCTGCCGCGCGGTTGATTGTCGCGCACGCGGATATAGCCGTGATGATCGGCAACGATCGTGGCGACGATGGCGAGCCCGAGGCCGGTGCCGGAATTCTTGGTTGAAAAGTACGGCTCAAAGAGGCGGGGTTTGTCTGCGTTGGGGATGCCGCACCCCTGATCACTCACGGTCATGGCGATCATGTGGAGGTTGTGATCAAAACTCGTCTCCAGTTCGATGCGGCCTTGTCCGGAGCTGGCGGCGATGCTGTTGTCAATCAGATTGATCAGGACCCGTTTAATCTGTTCGGCATCCAGACTGACCCGCGGTAATTCCGGGTCAGGGGTAAAGATGAATTCGATCTCCGGATGCCCCTGGCGAAAGAGAACCAGGGTCTGTTCAATCAGTAGGTTCAGATCGTTCAGGGTCGAATTGATGGCGGGCATGCGGGCGAAACTGGAGAATTCATTGACCAGATTCTTGAGTTCATCAACCTGTTTGACGATCATGGCGGTGCATTCGTCAAAGACCGTCTCTTCCGGCCCGAGACGCTCCAGATAGCGGCGGCGCAGGCGCTGGGCGGAAAGCTGGATCGGCGTCAGCGGATTCTTGATCTCGTGGGCAATGCGTTTGGCAACTTCACGCCAAGCGGCCATGCGCTGGGCTTTTTGCAGTTGGGTGAGATCGTCAAAGACGATGACCGAGCCGATCATATCACCGGCTTCGTCGCGCAGGGCGGTGACCGTTACCTGCAGGACCAGTTCATTCTCTTCGACCGTCAAAGGGACGATCTGGCGCAGGGAATCTTTCCCGGAATGGGTCATCTGGCTGATGAAATCGCGCACCAGCGGGAAGTGAGCGCTGCCGAGAACTTCAAAGAAGTTGCGGTCGATAACCTCATTCCCGTTGATGTGGAGGAGTCGCTCCGCTGATTGGTTGATGGTGAGGATGTGGCCGTTACGATCGATGGAGAGGACTCCGGCGGTGACGTTTTTGAGGACGATCTCCATGTACAGGCGGCGGGCTTCAATCTCCTGATTGGAAGTTTCAAGCTCGCGGTTGGCGGCCTGCAAACGTTCCTGCCCCTGGCGCAGATCGGTAGTCATACCGTTAAACGCGGTCACGAGATAACCAATTTCATCGTTGCTGTGCGGGGTAAGGGACATGGTCAGGTCTCCGCCGGCGACCCGTTCTGTGGCTTCGGCGAGATCCTGAATCGGATCCGTGATCCCCTTGGCGAGACGGAAGCCGACCCAGGTCGATAAAAAGAGGACGACCAGGACGATCAGAAAGAGGACGGTAATATAGACTTTCTGGACGCGGCCCTTAAACTGTTTGGCGCTTTTATATTGATCGAAATTCGTTGAAATTTCGTTCATTTTGCTGGTGAGGGAATAAGGGACATAGTAGTTGACGACCAGGGCGCCGACGACATCCTCAGGATTCCAGTTCGAATGGATCGGCACAATGCCGCGAATTAAATCGGCTTTGCCGGCCGGGACGACCCGGGAGGTGCGCTCCCCCTGCATCGCCTTACGCAAAAGTTCTGAGGAAGGCGGGGTAATATCCCCTTTCGGGACTTGCGGATTGGTTGCCCGCACCAACTCTTCCTGGGTGGCGGAGAAGACTTCGACAATGCCGAGGTTGTATTCCTGCTGCTTTTGGGCAATGACCTCGCGCAGACGCGGCAGATTCTCCTGATTCAGCAGTTTTTCGTCTTTGACGATGCGTGCGAGTTGGTCGGCATAATACAGGGCATTCGTTGCCGAATTCTGATAATAGGTCCGGGCAACGTCGAGGGACTCTTCGAGTGAGCTTTCAATCTGATTGTTAAACCAGTTGTTGATTGAGGTCGAGATAAAGCCCGAGGCCACGATAAAGAGGAGGGCTGTCGGCAGTAACGACATGCCGGCAAAGGCGACCACCAGCTTGGTGCGCAGGCGCGCCCCCGGGACCCCTTCCTGGCGCTCGATGAGGAGGCGGATGATATTGCGGGCCAGGATAAAGAAGAGCAGGATGATCAACAGCAGATTGATGTTGACGAGGATGAGCATCTGGATGCTCGGGGTGAAGGGGATCCGGTGGGTCAGGTCAAAGAGCTGATTCTCAAAGCGGGCGGTAATGGCAATGGCGATCGGCAGAAGAATGATCAGCAGTCTTCCGAACCAAAGCTTGAATTTTGCTGACGATTGAGCCATGGCGAAGATGCTTTCCACAAAAAATTGTAACTACTCAGGGAGTCAGGAGCCAGAATTCAGGAGTTAGAATAAACCGGATTATATAGTAAATAATTTCACTACAAATTCAGGTGCATAATACTTTCCTTCAGAATTCTGGCTCCTGTATTCTGGATTCTGAGTAGTTACAAAAATTAAACGATCCGTAACCGGCCGGGGCTGCTTTCCGCCACCTGTCCGATCAGCCAGCAGCCGCCGACCTGGTGCAGCGCCGTGGCGAGGGCTTCGACTTTCTCAGCAGAGACAGCGATGAGGAGTCCACCGGAGGTCTGGGGGTCGGCGATTAAATCGATGGTGAGCATGGAGAGGTCTGCCCAGTTTTCGACCCTGTGTTGGTAGAACTCGCGATTGCGGTAGCTGCCGACCGGAACCAGGCCCATTTGTGCCATCTCCAGGGCGCCGGGGTAGGCAGGAAGCTGTTTTGCAATGAGCTCGAGAGTGACGCCGCTCGCTTCCGCCATCTCCAGAGCGTGCCCCAAAAGACCGAAGCCGGTGATATCGGTACAGGCCGAGACGCCGATTTGCTGCATGAGCAGACTGGAGGCGCGATTGAGGGTGGTCATGCCACGCAGGGCTTCGGCGATCTCGGTTTCGTTGAGAACCTCCCCTTTGAGGGCAGTGCTCAACAATCCGGTGCCGAGCGGTTTGGTTAAAAGGAGTTTGTCGCCGGGACGCGCGCCGACCGTCGTCACCATCACTTGCGGATCGACGAGGCCGGTAACGCAGAGGCCGTACTTCGGCTCGTCATCTTCAACCGTGTGGCCGCCGACCAGCACCGCACCGGCTTCGGCGATCTTTTCGGAGCCGCCGCAAAGGATGGCCACAAGGATCTCCGGATCGAGACAGGGGGGGAAGCCGACGACATTGAGGGCGGTCAGCGGACGGGCACCGACCGCGTAAAGATCGGAAAGGGCGTTGGCGGCGGCGATGCGACCGAAGATCGTCGGATCATCGACAATCGGAGTGAAGAAGTCGACCGATTGCACCAGTGCCGTTTTGGCGTCGATCCGGTAGATCCCGGCATCGGCAAAGGGGATGGCAGCGGAAAGGAGGTTTTCATCAACAAAGGTCGGGAGCTGCCGCAACACCTCCGCCAGGGAGGCTGCCGGCATCTTTGCAGCACAACCACTGCTGCGTGAAAGGGCGGTCAAGCGAATTTTATTCGTCATCGGTTTTACCTCGGGATTGCTTCGGGTTGGCTGAATGTTTTCCGCCGGGTTTGGCTGCGGCAATTTTGTCGTGAAATGCGACAAGGGTCAAGGTTTCGTTTGCTGTCACTCAACTTTCTCCGGTAAAAACATCCCTTACCCTTGTTCCTGATTCCCGCCTTTATGTTATTCTCTGTGTGCGACAAATCAGAAAGAAAGGATGGAAGATGGATAATTTTACCCTGGTTCGCCCCGAACACCTTAATCATCATGGCTACCTCTTTGGTGGTGTTTTGTTGAAGTGGGTCGATGAATTTGCCTGGCTGGTCGCCTCCCGTGATTTTTCCGGTTGTTCGCTGGTCACTGTCGGTATGGACGCCATTACTTTTCGCAAGCGGGTCGAGAACGGTTCGATCCTGCGGTTTTCCATCCTCCCCCAGCAGGTCGGTACGACTTCAGTCCGTTACGGGGTCGATATTTATGCGGACGCACCGGGTGCCAACCTTGAAGAACATGTCTTTTCGACGACCATCACCTTTGTTAACCTCGATGCGGCCGGGGTAAAAAGACCTTTGCCGCGTCCGGACAAGCTTCGTTCGGCGCCAGAGACTCTTCTTTGATCTTCGACTTCCAGAGTCCTTGACTTCCCCCCCGCTTTTTTTTACTGTGACACCTTCTTCCTTCATGTCTGAAAGGATCATCCTGGCATATGCGTGTGACTGCTGTTATCCCCGCTCGTTACGCTTCGACCCGTTTCCCCGGCAAACCTTTAGTCGATATTTGCGGTAAACCGATGATTCAGTGGGTTTACGAGCGCACGGCCCGCTGTGTCGCCGTGAATCGCGTTATCGTCGCCACCGACGATGAGCGTATCGTCAGCGCTGTCCGCGCTTTTGGCGGCGAAGTGATGATGACCCGTGCCGATCATGCCACCGGGACCGATCGCCTCGCGGAAGTGGCGGCCCAGATCGATTCGGCCTTGATTGTCAACGTGCAGGGGGATGAACCGCTCATCGATCCGCGCATGATCGAGCAGGCGATTGAGCCGATGCGGCGCAATCCCGGTGTGCCGATGGGGACGCTGAAGAGCCGGATTCTGACGGCAGAGGAGTATTTGAGCCCGAACGTCGTCAAGGTGGTGACCGATCGCAACGACTACGCCCTCTTCTTTTCCCGGGCACCGATTCCTTTCGCCCGTGACCTCATTGACCAGCTCGACACCAGCTTTTCCGCGATCGAAGCCTACAAACATATCGGTCTTTATGTCTATCGCCGCGATTTTCTCCTCACTTATCATAAGCTGGCGCCGACTCCCCTCGAAGAGCTGGAAAAGCTTGAACAGTTGCGAGCGCTGGAGAATGGTTTCCGGATAAAGGTCGCCGAGACCAAGCTGACCTCCTTCGGCGTCGATACGCCGGAAGATCTCGAGCGGGTGCGACAACTTCTGGCAAAGCCGGCGGAGAAGTTTTTTTAATCATTACAAAGTTCCTTTCCGGCCACAGGTCGTGTATGATCCGGCCTTTGTTTTTTTCCCCTTACCTGTCGTAATGATGTCTTCGAATATCCCTGTGGAGTTGTGATGAAAACCAAATTTCTCTTTATTACCGGCGGTGTCGTCTCTTCCCTTGGCAAGGGACTCTCGGCAGCATCGATTGCGGCATTGATGGAAGCCCGCGGCCTGCATGTCGCCATGCAAAAGCTGGATCCGTACATCAATGTCGATCCCGGCACGATGAGCCCTTTTCAGCACGGCGAAGTCTTTGTCACCGACGATGGAGCGGAGACGGACCTCGATCTTGGGCATTATGAGCGCTTTACCCAGGCGCCGCTGACGCGCAAATCGAATTTCACCACCGGTCAGGTCTACGATACGGTCATCCGCAAGGAGCGGCGCGGCGATTACCTTGGCGGTACGGTGCAGGTCATTCCCCATATCACCAATGAAATCAAGAGCAAGATTCTTGAAAACGCCAAAGGGGTCGATCTGGCGATTGTTGAGGTCGGCGGCACGGTCGGCGATATCGAATCTTTGCCGTTTCTCGAAGCGATCCGCCAGTTCCGCTACGAACGCGGCCACGAAAATGTCCTGTATATTCATCTCACCCTCGTCCCTTATATTGCCACTGCCGGTGAACTCAAGACCAAACCGACCCAGCACTCGGTCAAGGAGCTGCGGGAGATCGGTATTCAGCCCGATATCCTCCTGTGCCGTTGCGATCGCGATATCCCCTTTGAAATGAAGGCGAAGATCGCCCTGTTTTGCAACGTCAAAGAGGAAGCGGTGATTACCGTGCGCGATGTCGCTTCGATCTATGAGCTGCCGATCGCTCTGCACGAGCAGGGTCTCGACGAGCGGATTATCGATTATTTGAATATCTGGACGAAATCCCCTGATCTTTCTGACTGGGCACGGATCGTCAAGCGGGTCATGGAACCGGCGGAGACGACGACGATTGCGATTGTCGGCAAATATGTTGACCTGACCGAGAGTTATAAATCCCTGGCCGAAGCGCTGACCCATGGCGGCATCGGCAATAATGCCAAAGTGAATCTGAAATATATCGATTCGGAAGCGTTGGAACGGCACGGGGTCGATGATGAAACCTTTGCCGGGGTCGACGGTATCCTGGTGCCGGGCGGATTTGGCGAGCGTGGCAGTGAAGGGAAGATCGAAGCGATTCGTTATGCCCGTGAGCAGAAACTCCCCTTCTTCGGCATCTGTCTCGGCATGCAGATGGCGGTCGTCGAATTTGCCCGCAATGTCTGCGCTCTGCAAGGGGCGCACTCTGCCGAATTTCATGAAGATGCTGTGCATCCGTTGATCCACATCATGGAGAGCCAAAAGGGCGTGAAGGGGAAGGGCGGGACCATGCGTCTTGGCGCTTATCCTTGTGACCTCAAGGCTGGAACCCTGGCGCGCCGCATCTATGGCCAGGAGAAGATTCAGGAGCGGCATCGCCACCGCTATGAGTTTAATAATGCCTACACGGAAAAGCTCGAAGGTTGCGGACTGACCATCTCCGGAGTCAATCCCGACGGCGGCCTCGTCGAAATCGTCGAAATTACCGAACATCCCTGGTTCCTCGGCTGTCAGTTCCATCCCGAGTTCCGTTCCCGCCCGATGCTGCCCCATCCCCTCTTCGAATCTTTTGTCGGCGCCTGTATTAAAGAGCGTAAGGAGAAGTAACGATGCTGACCTCGCGGGAAGTTCAAGTCGGCAACGTCACTTTCGGCGGCAACCGTCCCTTTGTCCTGATTGCCGGGCCCTGTGCCATCGAAGAGGAAGGGTTGACGCTGCGTATCGCCGCTTTTCTCAAGGAACTGTGCAGCGAACTCGGCATTCCTTTGGTCTTCAAGGCTTCTTTTGATAAAGCGAACCGCACTTCGGCGAGCGCCTTTCGCGGGCCGGGGATGGCGGAAGGTTTAAATATCCTTGCCAAGGTCAAAGCGCAGTACGGTTTGCCGGTGGTCTCGGATATTCACGATCAGACGCAGATTGCCGCTGCCGCAAAGGTGCTTGATATCATCCAGATCCCCGCCTTTTTATCGCGGCAAAGCGATCTTCTCGCCGCGGCCGGTGCCACCGGTAAGGCGATCAATGTCAAGAAGGGCCAGTTCCTCGCCCCTTGGGATATGCGGAATGTTGCTGCCAAGGTGCAGGAGACCGGGAATCAGAATGTCCTGCTCACTGAACGCGGCGCGACCTTTGGCTATAACAATCTGGTGGTCGATATGCGTTCGCTGGTGATCATGCGCGAAGTCAGCGGCTGCCCGATCATCTTTGACGCCACCCATTCAGTCCAGCTTCCGGGCGGTGCCGGCACCTCTTCCGGCGGGCAGCGGCAATATGTCGGCGCCCTTTCCCGGGCAGCAGTGGCGATCGGGATTGACGGCCTCTTCTGGGAAGTGCATGAAAATCCCGATGCCGCCCTTTGCGACGGACCGAATTCTCTTCATCTGACGAGTCTGCGGGCGATGCTTGAAGAGTTGGTTGCCATCGATCGTCTGGTCAAGAAGGGGTATGCAAAGTGAGTCTTCTTGCCGAGGCACGGGAAGTGATCCAGGTCGAGATCGAGGCGTTGCAGGCGATGATGGCGCGTCTCGACGCCAGCTTCGATGCGGCGGTCGATCTGATTTATGCCTGCCAAGGTCGAGTGGTGATTACCGGCATGGGGAAATCGGGACTGATCTGTCAAAAGATTGCGGCGACGATGGCTTCGACCGGGACGCCGACCTTCTTTCTCCATCCCGCCGAAGGGATTCATGGCGATCTCGGCATGATCACGCGCGGCGATGTGGTCATCGCCGTCTCCAATTCCGGTGAGACCGAAGAGTTGACCCGCATCCTGCCGGTGGTCAAACGCATGGGACTCCCCTTGATCGCCATGGCCGGCCGGCCGCAAAGTACGCTGGCCAGGGCCGGAGATGTCTTTCTCGATATCTCCGTGGCCAAAGAAGCCTGTCCGCTTGGGCTGGCACCGACGGCCAGCACCACCGCGACCCTGGCGATGGGCGATGCGCTGGCGGTCGCCCTTTTGGTAAAGCGGGGCTTCAAGGCAGAGGATTTTGCTCTCTATCACCCAGGTGGAGCTTTAGGGAAAAGGCTGTTGCTGAAGGTGGAAGATTTAATGCACAGCGGTGCGGCGATGCCGCTGGTTTCGGAAGAGACTTTGCTGCGCGACGCCCTCTTTGAAATTACCAGTAAGAAACTGGGGATCACCGGTGTCAGTAATTCTCAGGGAGAACTGGTCGGGGTCTTTTCCGATGGCGATCTGCGCCGGACTATCGCTCAGGGGCTTGACCTGCTCAATCAACCGGTCGCCGCCTTGATGGGACGCCAGCCGAAACGGATAAGCCGCAGTGAACTGGCGGCGAAAGCTGTACAGCTCATGGAGACGCACACCATTACTTCGCTCTTTGTCTTTGATGACGCCACAGACCTGCGCCCCTGCGGGATTATTCACCTTCACGATCTGCTGAAAGCCGGGGTGGTCTGAGATGCAGAACCGCCTTGCTCCGATTCGTCTCCTGCTCCTTGATGTTGACGGCGTTCTGTCCGACGGGCGGATTGTTTATGATGCGCACGGCACCGAGATTAAAACCTTCGATGTCAAGGACGGTCACGGGATCAAGATGTTGCAAAAAGCCGGGATTGACGTGGGGATCATCTCCGGGCGCTCGTCGAAGGTCGTGAATGTCCGTGCTAAAGAATTGGGAATCGAGATCCTTTATCAGGGGATTGCGGATAAAGACATCCCGTATGCCGAGATTATCAAGGAGCGCGGGTTGCGGGATGAAGAGATCGCTTATATCGGCGACGATGTCGTCGATCTGCCGATTCTGCGCCGGGTCGGTTTTGCCGTGGCGACCGCCGATGCCGTCGACGATATCCGTCCTTACGTTCATTATGTAACAAATCGCTTTGGCGGGCGCGGCGCGGTTCGTGAAGTCTGCGACCTGATTTTAAAGGCGCGCGGGGATTGGCAGGCGGTGATGGGGGGATACTTCTTTGCCGGAGATGTCGTGGCGACGGAAAATAGATACAAATAACGTGCCAATATCCGCAAAACAACTTTACTCAAAACTCTGTCAATGTTATGCTTCTGCTTATGAATAAGCGCCGTCTCCTCGCCATTCCCCTGGTTTTGCTGGTGCTCGTCGTTGCCGGAGTGACTGGTCGCGGCCTGCTGGTGCGTTTGGTCGGGGGAGAGGGGCGTGCGGTCATCGAAGCTCTGCAGCCCGGCGTTGATGTAGAATTGACCGAAATTCGTTTCAGTGAAACCCGCCTGGGAGTGCGCAAATACCTCCTTGGGGCAGACTCTGCGACCTACAGTGCGCACGGTATCTCTTTGATGAAGCAGATCGAAGTGACTTTCTTTGATGCCGACGGCCGCGAAACGATGTGGCTGCGCGCCGATGAGGGTGATCTCTTCGGAAATAATCAATCGGTCAAGTTGCGCGGGGATGTGTTTCTGACCGGTTCCCAGGGATTTATCCTGAAAACAGATGATCTGACCTACAATAAAGAGGATGACCGTTTGCAAACCGATGCAACGGTTCTCCTGGAATCGCCGCAAGGGATATTACGAGGTCGCGGTCTGATTGTCGCCCCCGATGAGGAGCGTTTACAGTTGCTCCATGATGTCAGTGGAGAACTTGGCGCCAGAGTGGTTGAAGTCAAACCGAGGCATGGACAGGGATGAAACCTTTATTTTTTACACTCATTTTGTTGCTTTCTCTGGTTAGCTTCGCCGTCGCAGCTCCGGTGGGCGAAGCGTCAACGACCTTGTCGGCGTTGGGCAAAGAGAATCTGCCGATTAAAATTGTTTCTGATCGCCTTGAAGCTGATGATATGGCCCGCAAGGTCAAGTTTATCGGTCATGTCGTTGTCCGCCGTGGTGATGTCACTCTATACGCGCAGGAAGTTCTCGTGACCTATCTGCAGGGGAAGGGCGATATTGAGGAGATTATTGCCAGCGGTGAAGTCCGGATCATTCAGAATGACCGGATTGCCACGGCCGCGCGGGCGACCCTGTATCAGAAGGAGGCAAAAATCGTCCTGAGCGGCGCAGCGCGCCTCCTGCAGGGAAAAGATTCGATCGAAGGTGAAGAGATTACAGTCTTCATTAACGAAGAGAGAAGTATTATTAAAGCCGGGCAGGATGGCAGGGTGCAGGCAATCTTCCATCCGAGCGAGTCCGGGGGAAAGCCTTGAGTCGGGTCCTTGCTGCGCGCGGATTGCGCAAAAGCTATAAAGGGCGTGAAGTCGTCGCTGGTGTCGATATCTCGGTACGGACCGGCGAAGTTATCGGTCTCCTTGGTCCCAATGGCGCCGGCAAGACGACTTCTTTCTATATGATCGTCGGTCTGGTTCGGCCTGATGCCGGACAGGTCTTTCTTGATGAACTTGAATTGACGCACTTGCCGATGAACCGGCGTGCTGCCGCAGGGATCTCCTATCTCCCCCAGGAAGCATCGGTCTTTCGCAAGATGACTGTCGAAGATAATCTTCTGGCGATTCTGGAACTTCTTGATCTGACGGTTCCGCAGCGCATCGAGCGCAAAGATCATCTCCTCGAAGAATTCCATTTGACGCATGTGGCCAAGAGTTATGGTTATGCCCTTTCGGGCGGAGAGCGCCGACGGGTCGAGATTGCCCGGGCACTGGTCATTGAACCGACCTTTATCCTTCTCGATGAACCTTTTGCCGGCATCGACCCGATAGCCGTCATCGATATTCAGAATATTATTGCTCAACTGAAAGCGAGCAATATCGGCGTGTTGATTTCCGATCACAATGTCCGCGAGACCCTCGGCGTCTGCGACAAGGCTTATATTCTCAACCGCGGCGAGATTCTCGAATTCGGCGAACCGGCGCAAATTGCGGAAAGTCCCCGCGCTCGCGCCATCTACCTTGGCGAAAAGTTCAAACTCTGATGGAAGATCTATGGCTTTAGAGATCAGGCAACAACTGAAGATGTCGCAGCAACTGGTGATGACCCCCCAGTTGCAGCAGGCGATCAAACTCCTGCAACTGTCGCGGTTGGAGCTTGTTGATCTGGTGCGCCAGGAACTTGAGGAGAATCCAATCCTTGAGGAGACGGGTGATCAGGCTCTCGACGAAGAGGAGGGACTCCCCGAGAGCGAGCGTTCTGATGATTTGGCGGGTGAAGAGCTGCCGGTGCCGGATACGCTCCCGGAAGTCACCGGTGAGAGTGAAGGACTCGGAGACATTGACTGGCAATCCTATCTTGAGGGTTACAGCCTCGGCGGCACCACGGCGGATAATTATGAAGAAGATGAAGATCGTCCTTCTTACGAAAATCTGCTGACCAAGGGGACCAGTCTCGCGGAACATCTCCTGTGGCAGCTCGGTCTATCCCGTATTCACCCCCGCGACACCCTCGTTGCCACTGAACTCATCGGTAATATTGACGAAGACGGTTATCTCAAGGTGCCGCTGGAGGAGATTGCCGAGTCGCTCTCTAGCAATGTCAAAGATGTCGAACGTATTCTCGAATTAGTGCAGAAGTTTGATCCCTCCGGCGTCGGTGCCCGCAGTCTGCAAGAGTGCTTGCTGATTCAGGTCAGGCAGCTCGACTTGCAGGACTCGTTGATTGAGATCATGCTGCGCGATCACATTGACAGTATTGAGGCGCGTCGTTTTAATGTCATTGCCAAGGAACTCGACATCGCTCTCGATGAGGTACACGCGGCGATCCGCTTTATCTCGACCCTTGATCCCCATCCCGGCAGAGCGTATGGTCAGGAGGACGTGCATTATGTTCTCCCGGATATCTTCGTGCAGCGGATTGGTGACGAATATGTCGTCACATTGAATGACGAAGGGCTTCCTAATTTGCGGATCAACTCCTTTTATCGCAGTGCTCTGTCTGGCGGGAAGACGGTTGATGCCAAGACCGGGGAATATATCCAGGAAAAGATGCGAGGTGCGGTCTGGTTAATCAAGAGTATCCATCAGCGGCAGCGGACCATCTACAAAGTGACCAAAAGTATCGTCAAATTTCAAAAAGATTTTTTCGATCGAGGGATCGATTATCTCATGCCTCTGGTCCTGCGTGATGTTGCTGAAGATATAGAAATGCATGAATCGACGATCAGTCGGGTGACCACCAACAAGTATGTCCAGACCCCGCAAGGTCTCTATGAATTAAAGTATTTTTTTAACAGCAGCATCAACACGACCGGGGGAGATTTTATTGCTTCGGAGAGTGTCAAGAGTCGCATAAAGGAAATAGTCGCGGAAGAGAATCCGAAAAAGCCCTTTTCCGACCAGAAAATCGTTGAACTGCTGGAGAAAAAAGGAATCTCCATCGCCCGGCGAACCGTGACAAAGTATCGAGAGATGATCGGAATTCGTTCTTCGAGTGAACGGAAGTGTCTTTTTTAAAGAGAAATTGCAGTAATCAGGTCTATAATCATTAAAAGTAAAGTGTACTCACCCCAGCACGGGAATAAAAGGAGGTTTTTTTATGCAGATAGCCCTGACGTTCAGACATATGGAAGCAAGTGAGCCGGTTCGACTTTACGTTGAAGAGAAGTTGTCCCGGGTTAAAAAGTACATCGATGAGCCGGTTGAAGCGCAGGTTTCTTTGTCGGTGGAGAAGAAAATTCGTCACAAAGCCGAGGTGGTCCTGATTGCCAAAGGGATCACGATCAAGGGGACGGAAGAGACTGACGACATGTATGCAGCTGTTGACAGTGTCGTCGATAAGATCGAGCGTCAGCTGAAACGTTACAAAGAAAAGCTCAAGGCGCACAAACCTTCCAATGAAAGAGGCAGGGAAGTCAATAAGACGGTCTTCAGTGCCGATAGTATCGAAGACAGCGGCAGTGAACCGATGATTATCCGCAGTCGCAGTTTTTCGGTCAAGCCGATGTCGGTTGAAGAAGCCGTGATGCAGATGGATCTGCTTGACAAAGAGTTTCTCGTCTTTACCGATGCCAAGAGTGAAGAGATTAATGTTGTCTATCGTCGTAAAGACGGCAATTATGGTCTGATCGTTCCGCAAAAAGGTTAATCATTAATCCCTACAGGGCCGGACAACTCTTTGTCCGGCCCTGTTTTTTTCAGGAAAAGAGCTTTGAGTTGATTGATGAAAATAGCCGACCTTCTCGATATAAAAGCAATTTCAACCGAGTTGACTGCCACTAAAAAGACGGACGTTCTGGCTGAGATGATCGCCCTCCTGCGCCGGGTACAGCCGGATCTGGATGCTGTAGAGTTGCTGGCAGTCTTGATCGATCGCGAAGAACTTGGCAGTACCGGTATCGGCGACGGGATTGCAATTCCGCATGGCAAACTCAAGGGGCTTGATCGTTTACTGATGGCCTTTGGCCGGAAACAGGCTGGGATCGATTTCGATTCCATGGACAATCGTCCGGCTCGCCTCTTTTTCCTCCTTTTGGCTCCTGAGAATGAAGCGACCCTGCACCTGAAGGCCCTGGCCCGGATTTCAAAACTTTTACGCAAAGAGGATGTCCGCCAGCAACTTCTCAATGCTTCTGATCCTGCGACCCTGTTGAGCATTTTGAGCCAGGAAGATTAATCATCCTTTTTTGGCAAGGAGCCCGCATCTACCATGGCCGGAATGACAATCCACGAACTCCTTGCCGAGAAGGAGTCGAAGCTCGACCTCGAACTGTTGGCTGGGGCCAAAGGGCTCGATCGCTCCGTTCATGTGCCGCGCATTCAGAAACCGGGCCTGGCTTTGGCCGGCTATACGGCAAATCTGCATCCCGATCGTATTCAGGTTCTGGGGGAGACAGAACTCTCATATCTTCTGACCCTCGATCCTGACAAGGCAAAGAAGAATATCCGTGAACTCTGCACTCTCAATATCTGCAGTCTGATTATCACCAAAGGATTGTCGCCCCCTCCTCTTCTCGCGGAAGAATGCGAAGCGAATCATATCCCTTTGCTGCGCACGCATCACCAGTCCTCCACCTTTATTTCAATGTTGACCACCTATCTCGAAGAGCGCTTGTTGCCTTCCACGACGCTGCACGGGGTGTTGGTCGATGTCCTTGGTGTCGGTGTCCTACTTGTCGGCAAGAGTGGCGTCGGCAAGAGTGAGTGTGCTCTCGATCTGGTTTTGAAGGGGCATCGACTGGTGGCGGACGATGTCATCAAGGTGAGAATGAAGCTCCCCGCCGTCCTCTTCGGTGAAGGCTCGGATCTGCTCAATTATCACATGGAGATTCGTGGTCTCGGGATCATTAATATTAAACACCTCTTTGGCGTCGCTTCGATCCGGGAAAGGAAAAAAATCGATCTGGTCATCGAACTCGTCGAATGGCAGGAAGGGGTCGAGTATGATCGTCTCGGTATCGACGAAGAGAGTTATACGGTCCTCGGTATCGCCGTCCCCTTTCTTCGTATTCCTATCCGCCCCGGCCGCAATATGACGTCGATCGTCGAGGTGGCAGCGCGTAATCAACTCCTCAAGGAGATGGGTTACCACAGTGCCCGGGAATTTCAGGATCGCCTTGAACAGCGCATGGCTGAGACTGCACTGCTCCATTCCCGTGCGATTATTGGCGATAACCTGGAGTAATGCCGATGCATCTGGTGATCATTACCGGTCTTTCCGGTTCAGGTAAGAGTACCGCCGCCCATGCCTTGGAAGACGATGGGTTTTTTGTTGTCGATAATCTCCCGCCGGCCCTTCTCCCCCCCTTTCTCACCTTGAGTGCAGAATCCGGGATGGAACAGCGCAATCTGGCGGTGGTGATTGATGCCCGTAACCGTGATTTTCTCGCCGGATTTGATCTCCATTTGCAAAAATTGGCGGCGGCAGGACACCAGGTTGAAATCTTCTTCTTCGAGGCGGACGATGAAACCCTGGTGCGGCGCTATTCGGAGACGCGGCGCAGCCATCCCCTTGCGGCTGGCGGCAGTGTCGCAGATGGCATCGCCGAAGAGCGCAAGTTGCTGCTGGAATTGCGCGGGGTGGCGACCCGTCTCATCGATTCGAGCGGTCTGACCCCGCACCAACTGCGTGCCCAGATTTTGCGATTTGTCCGGAGCGCTGACGAAGCACCACCTTTGCAGATTGTTCTGCAATCATTCGGTTTTCGTTATGGCCTGCCGGCCGGTTCTGACCTGGTCATGGATATCCGTTTTTTACCAAATCCCCATTTTGTCGAAGCATTGCGTCCATTTTCCGGTCTTGACCAAGCGGTTTCGGAGTATGTGCTTAATCAGGCTGATGCCCGGGAGTTTCTGGAGCGCTTTCAATCCCTCCTGGACTTTCTTCTGCCGCAATATCAAAGAGAGGGAAAGAGTTATCTGACCATCTCCATCGGTTGTACCGGCGGCCGGCATCGCAGTGTTGCAGTAACAGCACATCTTGCGGGTCTGCTCCGCGCCCGTGCTTGTGACGTCCGGCAGATACACCGGGATATCGATAAAGGATAAAGCATGACTGGTTTGATCATTGTCACTCATGGCAATTTGGCCCAGGGATTCCTTGATGCGGCTTTTATGATTATCGGCCCGCAACAAGGGGCCGCGGCTCTTTGTACCCGTCGAGACGATCACCCTCTCGACATGGAAGAAAAACTTCGCAACAAGGTGGCTGCACTCAGTCAGGATGGTGACGGAGTTCTGGTGATGACAGATATTTTTGGCGGAACCCCGACTAATATCGCGTTGCCCCTGCTGCAACCAGGGCAGGTCGAAGTCCTGACAGGTGTGAGCCTGCCGATGGTCCTCAAGTTTTTCAGCCAGCGCGCGCAAGCGCCTCTTGCCGAATTGGCCGGTCTGCTCAAGGTCTATGGGCAACAGGGGGTCGTCCTTGTCAGTGAATCCCTTGCCGACTAATCCACTCCTGCCTCAGGACCGAATTGTCCTCGCCCGCATCGATAACCGTCTGATCCATGGTCAGGTCCTGGAGGCCTGGGTCCCCTTTGTTCAGGCTGACTGTATCGTCGTTGCCAGTGATGAAGTCGCCGCTAAACCCCTGCAAAGAAAGTTGATGACGGCCGCGGTGCCCGGTGAGATTTCTGTTGTTATCGGCAGTCTCGCAGAAATTGCCGAGTTCTTTTCCCGCAATGAAACCGCCCGGCGGATCCTCCTCCTTTTTTCCAGTCCGGCGGCGGCACTACAGGGCTATGGTCTCGGTATCCCTTTTTCTGAACTCAATCTTGGCAATCTCTCCGGCGGCGAGGGCAAGCGACGTGTTTCCTGTACCCTCTCTTTCAGTGAAGACGATCTTTCCATCTTCCACCAGTTGGAAGCTGGCGGGGTGAAGATTCTCGCCCGTTGTCTCCCCTCCGACGTTCCTTTGGACTGGAAGGTTATCGCGGCTGGCGGAGACGGTTGATGGAGAGTTTCACCCCTTATCTCCTCGGCGCCGGCATGGCAATTCTCCTGGGACTTGACCGCACGGCGGCGCTGCAGATTATGATCTCCCGCCCGTTGGTGGCCGGCCCGCTGGTCGGATTTGTCCTTGGCGATATCCCGACCGGTTTAACCGTCGGGATGCTTCTGGAACTCCTCTGGCTCTGTCGTATGCCGGTCGGTGCCAGTATCCCCCACGACGACACTCAGATAACGGTCGGTGCCACGACCCTCGCCATTGCTCTTTCCGGGTCGCTCGAGGGCGGGGTCGGGCTCACCCTTGGCGCTTTACTCGTCGCTCTTCCGCTCGGAAAGATTGGACAGAGTGTCGAGCGCGCGGTGCGGACACAGAATCAGCGTTTACCGGCCGTCGCATTGGCCCGTTTGCAGAACGGGCAGCTCCCCGCAGTGGAAAGATTGCATCTGCTCGGCCTCGGCAACTTTGCCCTCGGTGCATTGACGACCTACACCGCTATTGTTCTTGTCGGCCGTTGGTTGATCATCTCCGGTGCTCCCTTCTTTCTGGCACTTCTTACCCGTCAGGCGGATTGGGTTAAACTTGCCCTCATTCTTGTCGGGGTCGCGACCTTGCTACAGGCGCTCAATGTCCGCCGCGCTTACGGTCTTTTTTTCGGCGGTTTTCTCTTCACCTTCCTGCTGCTGGGGGCGTGCCGATGATGTCGTCTGGTTCCCTCTCCGTCCCGCTGCCCCGCCGTCTTTTTTTTCGTTCTTTCCTCCTGCAGGCGAGCTGGAATTTTGAGCAGATGCAAGGGTTGGGCGCCCTCTTTGTCTTGTCGCCACTCCTCCGCAAGCTTTATCAAGGGGAGGAATTGCAGCAGGCCTGCGCGCGCCATCTCAGCTATTTTAATACGCATCCCTTTATGGCGCCGTTGATTTTGTCCGGAGTCGCTCAGCTTGAAGTCAATGGCGCGGGGAATGAAGAGATCGAGGAGTTTCGGCAATTGCTGATGGCGCCCTGCGCGGCGATGGGCGATGCTTTTTTCTGGGGAGGGGTACGCCCCTTTGCCGCCGTGGTGGCGATGTTCTTTGCTCTGCATGGTTCACTCCTCGCGCCCATTGTTTTGCTGGTCATCTTTAACCTCCCGCATCTGCTGGTACGGATTGTCGGATTTTCCAAAGGACGTGAACTGGCTGAGGGGGTCGTCGATTTCCTGGCCCGCTGCCGCCTGCCGGATCTGGCGATTCGTCTCAAACAGGCAACCTTGATCCTTCTCGGCATTCTTTGTGCCGGGCTGACCCACAACACCTTGAACCTTGCCGCCTTACCCTGGCACTGGGGCGGTGTGGTTATCCCCGTCGTATTAATGCTCGGGTGGCTTGCCCGGCATCGGCTCTCCCCCTTACTCCTGGCACTCTTGCTGGCAGCGGTTATCCTCGCCCTGCCGGGTCTTTATTGATATTGGAGAGGTTCACCTTATGATATCGCAGGAATTTATCATCAAAAACCGCCTCGGTTTACATGCCCGGGCTTCTGCCAAGTTAGTGCAGACCGCGAACCGTTTCCGTTCAGAGGTCTTCATCAGCAAGGAGGGGGAAGAAGTGAATGGCAAGAGTATCATGGGGATTTTGATGTTGGCCGCAGCGCTCGGTTCAAAGATTGAGGTTCGGATCAGTGGCGAAGATGCCGAAGCCGCCTTTGCCGCTATCAGTCAGTTGATTGAGGATAAATTCGGTGAAGACTGAAGTGACACAAGATCAACTCCTGGTCGGTATCGCTGTCTCCCCGGGGATTGCCATCGGTCGCGCCCTGCTGCTGCATCGGTCGACAGATATCTCGCCGGTACGTGACATTGCCCGCGAGGAGATCGCCGACGAAATTCAACGGCTGCATGAAGCGATTGCCTTGTCCCGGCAGCAGCTTGAAGTTGTCCGCCGCAAGGCTGAGGAGCACCCGACACCGGAACCGGGATTGATCATCGATGCGCATCTTCTGATTCTTGATGACATCATGCTCGTCTCCGAGACGATCGCTACCATTGAAAAAGATCTTGTCGATGCCGAAACCGCGCTACGGCGTACACTTTTACGTATCCGTCACCTCTTTGCCGCGATCGAGGATGAATATTTCCGGGAGCGGCGCAGTGATGTCGAGTTTGTCGGACAGCGGATACTACGTAACCTCATCGGTTATCATGAGCATCTCCTGCAGGAACTGACTGAACAGGTCATCCTCGTTGCCCACGATCTCTCTCCCGCCGACACTCTTCAGCTTGATCGCAACAAGATCCTCGCTTTTGTCACCGATGCCGGCGGCCGGACATCCCATACAGCCATCCTCGCCCGTTCCATGGGGATTCCGGCGATAGTCGGTTTGGAGTCGGTGACGCAATTGGTGCAGCAGGGACTTCCCCTGATTGTCGACGGTACGACCGGAATGGTTGTGATTCACCCTTCGGCCGAAAGCTTTCGCGATTATTTGCAGCGTAAACAGCAATATGAATATGCCGAGCAGGAACTTAACTCCTCCGCGATCTGCCGGCACAAACAGCTGACGGTTATGAGTTGCTGCTGCGCGCCAATCTCGATACTCCGGCCGATATTGCGCAGGCGCAAAAAAACGGCGCGATCGGCGTCGGATTGATGCGCACTGAATTTCTGTTCATGAACCGAACCATCCCGCCCACAGAAGAAGAGCAGTTCCGGATTTACAGAGAGATGGTTGTAGGGATGGCACCGGCTTCGGTGATGATCCGGACTCTTGATGTCGGTGGTGATAAATTGGTCGATCATATCAATCTTGAGGGGGAGGCCAATCCGGCGCTCGGATTACGGGCCATTCGCTTTTCCCTTAAAGAAGAAATCCTCTTTCGCACACAATTGCGGGCGATTTTGCGTGCCTCGGCTTTCGGTCAGGTCCGCCTTGCCTTTCCGATGATTTCGGGGATTGAAGAGTTGCGGGCCTGTCGGCGCCATTTGCGCGCTGCCATGGATGAATTAACGGCATGTGATCAATCCTTCGATCGGGCGCTGCAGGTCGGGATTGTTGTCGAAACGCCTTCTGCCGCGCTCCTTGCGGGGTTGTTCGCCCGTGAAGTCGACTTTTTTTCGGTCGGAACCAACGACCTCATTCAGTACTGTCTGGCTGTCGATCGTGGCAATGAAAATCTCGCTTATCTGTACGACCCGCTTCATCCCGCCATCTTGCTGGCCCTGCAGCTGGTTTGTGAGGCAGGAAGAAGTGCCGGGATCCCTATCGGTATGTGTGGCGAGATGGCTTCGGATCCATTGTATGTCGACGTCCTTGTTGCCCTTGGTTTTACGGAACTCTCCATGAGCCCCAACGATATTCTCCGGATGAAACGGGCGTTGCGCTTGTGTCGCAAAGATCGTAGTGATGCTCTTCTGACAACCCTGTTGACCTTGCCGACCGGTGCCGAGATCCGGCAGCATTTAGAGGAAGTCATGCAGACTTCTTTTCCTGAGCTCTTCCCCCCGCCGGAAATTTGATTCCGTGACCGGATTCTTTCTGTGTGTGACTTTGGCGCGGGAAGAATACAGTTTGACTTATCCCTTGTTTTTACAGTATTTTTCATAACCTAAAGTCTGAAAAGGAGACCTAATTCATGTCAGTTAATAATTATTTGTTTACCTCAGAATCAGTTTCGGAAGGGCATCCTGATAAAGTTGCCGACCAGATCTCCGACGCTATTCTCGATTCCATCCTTGCGCAGGATCCCACAGCCCGGGTTGCCTGTGAAACGATGGTCACAACCGGCATGGCAGTCATCGCCGGCGAAATTACCACGACCGCCTATGCTGATATCCCGGCGATTGTCCGTGAAACAATTCGTGAGATCGGTTATACCAGTTCGGATATGGGCTTTGACGCCGATTCCTGCGCGGTCCTTGTCTCCATCGATAAACAATCGCCGGATATATCCATGGGAGTCACCGCCGGGGAAGGGATGTTCAAAGAGCAGGGCGCTGGCGATCAGGGGTTGATGTTCGGCTATGCCTGCAACGAAACCCCGGAATTGATGCCGATGCCGATCCTCCTGGCACATCAACTCGTCAGCAAGCTTGCTGATTTGCGTAAAGACGGGACTCTCCCATTCCTCCGTCCCGACTCCAAGTCACAGGTCTCGGTACAATATATCGACGATAAGCCGGTACGGATCGATACCGTCGTTATCTCGACCCAACATACTCCCGATGTCACCCATAAGCAGATCGAAGAGCAGGTCATAGAACTGGTCGTTAAAAAAGTCATCCCGGCACATCTTCTTGATGGCAAGACCCGGTACTTTATTAACCCGACCGGGCGCTTTGTCATCGGCGGCCCGATGGGGGATTGCGGTCTGACCGGCCGCAAGATTATCGTCGACACCTACGGCGGCATGGGACGGCATGGTGGCGGCGCCTTTTCCGGCAAGGACCCCTCCAAGGTCGACCGTTCCGCTGCTTATATGGGACGCTATGTCGCCAAGAATCTGGTTGCCGCCGGCCTGTGCGATCGCTGCGAAGTTCAGGTCGCTTATGCGATCGGCGTCGCTGATCCGGTCTCGATTATGGTTCATACTTTCGGCACAGCCAAGGTCGATGAAGTTCGCCTTGCCGAACTGGTCCGTGAAGTCTTCGATATGCGCCCCCGCGCCATTATTGAACATCTTAAGCTGCTTCGGCCGATCTATAAAATGACCGCGGCCTACGGTCATTTTGGCCGAGAACTTGCCGATTTCACTTGGGAAAAGACGGATCGCGCCGCAGAACTGCGCCAGCGCGCCGGTCTCTGAGCCTGTACTTTGCAATATATTGAAAAAAAAGAGCGAACTTTACGGTTCGCTCTTTTTTTTCAGATCTGTGTGAAGTGATTCTTATCGCTGTTCAGGTTCGAAGATCAGGCTGAAGGCTGCTCCTCCTAAAGAACTTCTACTAACTTCAATTCTACCGCCATGGGCGGAGACGATGGCATGCATCGTCGCGAGTCCAAGTCCAGTGCCATTCTCCTTGGTCGTGAAGAAGGGATTGAAAAGTTGTTTCTGTACTTCAGGGGGAAGGCCGGGACCACTGTCCTCCACCCGGATAGTGATGCCGGGAGCAGTTTCAGCACCAAGCCGGATGATTCCGTTGCCATTGATAGCTTCGGCCGCATTAATGAGAAGATTGAGCAATGCCTGCTTTAATTGCCCGTCGTCGCAGAGGAACTCGTTGCTGTCATAATCTTTGAGAAATTGAATATGAACAAAGCGAGGATCGCCTTTGACGACTTCAAGCAAATCGTCAAAGATCAACGCAATATCGTGACGCAGTAACGTCGGTGGGGTCGGGCGGGCAAAGCGGAGAAAATCACCGAGAAGTAAATTGAGCCTTTCTGCCTCCCGCAAAACTATTTGCAGCAACTGTTGGTCATTAGCCGGGATACTCCCGCCTTCGAGGAGCAATTGTACCGAGCCGCTGATTGAGGCGAGGGGGTTACGAATTTCGTGCGCCAGACCTGCGGAGAGCTGACCGACTGCCACCAGGCGATCATTACGGCGCAACTGCTCCTCGATCTCCTTGAGGTGGGTTAGATCCTGAAAGGAGATCAGCAGATTATCTTCTTTCCTGTCAACTCCGGATATCAGCGTCGTCGTGAAACCGATGGTCAGCTTTTTGCCGTTTCGGTCAACGAAAGCCCCTTCATTTCTGTGGGTGTGATGAAAGGAGCCGTCATAGATTGTTAGCGCCGGCAAAATTTCACGCACATCCCGGCCATAAACTTCTGATTGACTCATGCCGGTAATGCGCTCAGCGCCGTAATTAAAGACGCGGATCTTGCCGGCAGGATTAATGGTCATAATTCCACTGCCGATGTTAGCGACGATTGCCCGATTAAGACGATCAAGTTCTTCGTAATCGATCTGTTTTTCTTTGAGAGCTTCCTCGCTTCGGCGTAAGCGGGCCGAGAGAATTCCCCCTAGAAAAGCGCTGAGAAAGAAGGCAAGGATGTTGGCATAGACGGCATATAGAACAGTAGGGAGGGCAGGGGGGGAAGCGGTGAATAAGGGGAGGTAACCAAAATATTGTAGATCAATTAAACTTCCATAGAGAATAGCTGAAGCCGCAGCAACAATAAATGTCTGTCTTTGTTGTACAAAAACGGAGGCACTGAGAATAACAAGAATAAAAACAAAGGCAAAAGGGCTTTCGATACCCCCGGTTAAAAAGACGAGAAGCGTGGTAAAGAGTATATCCCAAGTGATTTGAACGTGCAGAAAGAGCTCGAAACGGCTGAGAAAAAGGCTAAGAAGATAGGCGCCAAGACTTTCAGCAATGAAGAGGATGGCAAGGAGATAAAGCCAGTAGAGGGGGTCGAAGGTAAAGTCGAAGAGCTTGTAATTGAGTTTTTGGTAAATAATTGTTGCGACAAGTATCAGAGCCGCAATGATAACCCGTCCGATCAAATACCAGACGATCTGACGGCGTGAGGTCACCGAAAGACCGTCTGGAGTGGAGGGAGATGAAGATATCAAGTTGCCAGCCCGTTAATCAGCCGACGCCACCGGCCAGCTTAAAGATTGGCAGGTACATGGCGATGACTAGCCCACCGACCACGGTGCCGAGAAAGAGCATGAGGAGAGGTTCCATCATCGCGGTTAGATTGCCGACAGCTTCATCGACCTCATCGTCATAAAAATCGGCAATTTTATTGAGCATGGTATCAATAGCCCCGGCCTGTTCGCCAACGGCGATCATTTGGCAGACCATTGGCGGGAAGACCCCGGACTTGGTAAGTGGTTCAGCAATCGTCTTTCCTTCGCTGATGCTCTGACGGACCTGATAAATGGCTTTTTCAACCGTTCTGTTGCCGGCGGTCTTGGCGACGATTTCGAGACCGTCAAGGATTGGCACACCACTGGAAATCATTGTACCAAGAGTGCGAGTGAATTTTGCCACCGCAACTTTGCGGATCAAAACCCCGATGACCGGCAATTTGAGGGCGTAATCATCAACTAATACTCTTCCTTTAGGAGACGCATAAAACTGTTTGCAAAGGAAAATAAAACCCCATATAGCAGCGACGATCAGCAGAATATATTTTTTTAAGCCACGGCTCATATTGATGACAATTTGCGTCGGTAGAGGCAATGCCTGGTTAAAACTTTCAAACATCGATTCAAAGGATGGAATAACGAAGATCAGGATAACCCCGACAACAACAGACGCAATGCCGATAATAGTAATCGGGTAGGTCATGGCGCTCTTGACCTGCTTTTTTAACTTCAGACTCTTTTCAATGTAGGCAGCGAGGCGGTTAAGGATGGTGTCGAGAATACCGCCGACTTCACCGGCCGCGACCAGATTAACGTAGAGCTCGTCAAAAATTTTCGGGTGTTTTTTTAGTGATTCCGCAAAAGTTGAACCGGATTCAACACTTTCCTTTACTTCCGTCAGGCACTTTTTGAAGTAGGGGTTGTCCTGCTGTTTGGAGAGAATGTCCAAACACTGCACCAGAGGGAGACCAGCGTCGATCATCGTGCAGAACTGTCGGGTAAAGACGACGAGGTCTTTGCTTGAGACAGAACCTCCCCCGCCAAAACTGAAAGTCAGCGGAGCGCTCTGAGCTTTGATTCTTATCGGGATGATCCCTTTGCGGCGTAACTCCGCAGTAAGAGCCGCTTCGCTCGCCGCGGTCGATTTCCCTTTTTGTCTCTGTCCCTGGCGGGTCTTCCCTTCCCATGCATAAATTGGCATCATTATCCCCTTTTAACGCAGCGCAGTGCCGGTGGTGCGCCGGAGCGCCGATGCCGGATTGGCAATCATCTGTTTGAGTTCATCAGGGTCTGAAGCACGCAGCAAGGCCATTTCCATGCTGACTTGCTTGGTATGGTAGAGCATGAAGAGAGATTGCGTCAGGGTTTGCATCCCATACTTGTCTTGTCCCATCTGCATCTGTGAATAGAGCTGATGAATTTTATCATCCCGGATCAAAGAGCGAATAGCCGCGTTGGGGATCATGATTTCAAGAGCGAGAGCCCGTCCCTTACCGCTCGCTTTCGGGAGAAGGGTTTGGGAAAGGACTCCCTCAAGGACAAAGGCCAACTGGGTACGCACCTGTTGTTGCTGGTTGGTGGGGAAGACATCAACGATACGGTTAATCGTCTGAACACAGGAATTGGTGTGCAGGGTGGCAAAACAAAGGTGCCCGGTCTCGGCGATCGTCAATGCCGATTCGATCGTCTCAAGATCCCGCAATTCACCTAGTAGGACAACGTCAGGGTCCTGACGGAGAATCGATTTAATCGCCCGCTTGAATGAGACCGTATCCGAACCGACTTCTCTTTGATTCACGATACATTTTTTATGGGGATGGATAAACTCGATAGGATCTTCAATGGTGACGATATGCTCGCGTCGCTCGGCATTGATCGCATCGATAATGGCCGCGAGGGTTGTCGATTTGCCGCTGCCGGTCGGGCCGGTGACGAGGACCAGTCCCCGCGGTTTCCGGGTGATCTCTTTGCAGATCGGCGGCAGGTTCAACTCTTCCATCGTCATAATCTTGAAGGGGATCAGACGAAAAACACCGGCGACGGCACCGCGTTGCAGAAAAATATTGCCGCGAAAACGGGCAAGTCCCTTGACACCGAAGGAGAGATCCAGTTCGTTTTCCTCTTCGAATTTACGTTTCTGGGCATCGGTGAGGATGCTGTAGCAGAGTTGTTTGGTGTCATTCGGGAGCAGGGCTGGCATCTTCATCGGCGTAATATGCCCGTCGATGCGGATCTGTGGCGAGGTGCCGGTGGTCAGGTGTAAATCCGACGAGCCGTTTTCAACCATCGTCTTAAGGAGTTGGTGCATGTTCAGTGGGGTTGCCCCTTGCGCGACAGATTCAGACACTATGAATTCCTTTGCTGGCAATCGTTAATTGTCAGTGACCGTACAACGTAAGACCTCTTCAAAACTGGTCACCCCTTCGGCCAGTTTGGTCAATGCCGCCTGACGCATGCTTTTGACCCCGAGGCGCATCGATTCACGTTTGATGTCGGAGGTGTTGGCACCGGAAAGGATCATTTCACGGATCGATTCGAGCATCGGCATGACCTGATAGAAACCGACGCGCCCTTTGTACCCGGTATTGTTACAAGTCGGACAACCGGTCCCTTTGTAGCAAACGATAGTGCCGATCTGTTCCTCAGCAACCTCTGCCTGAAGCAATGCATTTTTCGGAATCTCTTCCGGTTGCTTGCATTCACCGCAGACGCGACGACCAAGACGTTGCGCGGTGATGAGATTGACCGCCGATGCCACCAAAAAGGGTTCGATCCCCATATTGAGGAGGCGGTTGATTGTTGCCGGTGCATCGTTGGTGTGAAGTGTCGATAACACCAGGTGCCCGGTCAGAGCGGCTTTAACGCCAATTTCAGCAGTCTCAAAGTCGCGAATCTCACCGATCATGATGATATCCGGATCCTGTCGGAGAAACGCGCGCAGGGCGGAAGCAAAGTTAAGGCCGACGGCTTCATTCATCTGTACCTGGTTGATGCCGGCGAAGTTGAATTCGACCGGATCTTCAGCCGTACAGATATTCTCCGTGACTTTATTTAACTCGGACAGGGCTGAATAGAGAGAGACAGTCTTCCCTGAACCGGTCGGTCCGGTCACCAGGACCATGCCGAAGGGTTTGTGGATCTCCTTTTTAAACCATTCCAGGGATTGCGCTTCGTAGCCAAGCTTGGTCATGTCGAGCTGCAAATTCGACTTGTCGAGAAGACGGCAACAGATCTTTTCCCCGAAAAGGGTCGGCAGGCAGTTGACCCGATAATCCATCTCCCCGCCCCGGGGGAGTTTAATCTTGATGCGACCGTCCTGCGGCAGGCGGCGTTCAGCAATATCCATTTCCGCCATGATCTTGACGCGGGAGGTAATGGCGTTTTTAAGTTTCATCGGCGGCTTCATGACCTCATAAAGGACGCCGTCGATGCGGTAACGAACGCGAAAGGAGAGTTCGTACGGCTCAATATGAATATCCGAAGCTTTGCGTTTGATGGCATCAGTCAGGATCAGGTTGACCAGTTTGACGACCGGCGCTTCCTCGGCTGCTGACTCTAAAGCATGAGCATCAATTTCTGATTCTTCGACGACCTCGAGATCGATATCGTCCATCATCATCGCTTCGTTGAAGGACGCACTCTGATCGTAATATTGGTCAAGGGCGCCTTTGATCGAATTGTCGGAGGCGACAACGACTTCAACAGTATAGCCGGTGCGGAAGCGGAGGTCGTCAATAGCGTTGATATTGGAAGGATCGCCCATGGCGATAATCAGGGTTGAGCCGGTACGATTAATCGGGATCAGATTGTATTTTTGTGCAACTTCGGCAGGGACGAGTTTGATGACGGACGGATCGATCTCAAATTCATTGAGATTAATCGAGGGGACACCGTATTGCTGGGAAAGAAAAGAAGTAAAAACTTCCTCTTTAATAAAACCGAGATTCACCAGTGCCGCGCCGAGACGGCCACCATTGGCTTTTTGTTCCTCCAGGGCTTTGGAAAGCTGGATGTCGGTGATGAGTTGTTTACGAACCAGCAGTTCGCCCAGTCGATTGTTGGCCATAGTTCCCCATGCAGTCAGGTTGATGAACGATGTATAATATCGGCTCAATAGGGGGTGGTCAAGCCAAAAAGCTGATTTCGTCTTATAGATTGAGAGAGTTAAAAGTTGAAAGAGTCTTCCATGACTCCGTCTGGAGGGGATGAGCCGGTCCAAAGTGCAAAGGCTTCTTTTCCTTGTGCAAGCAGCATGGTGCGGCCATCCGCAACCCGGTGTCCGGCGCTTGCTCCCTGGAGGACTAAAGGGGTGCTCGACGTCGTTCGAGTATAGACCATATCATAAATTGCGGCTGCAGGATTTAAGGCGGCAAGGTGGGAAGGTGGAAAGGATTCGCCTTGTAAACCGATCGCCGAGGTGTTGACGAGAAGGTCGGCACGGGCAAGGAAATGATCGATGCTGTCGTCATAAAGGCCGGTTGCAACCAGCTGACAGTCAGGAAAAGTTTTGCGATAGTTTTCGGTTAAGGTCACGGCCCGGTCAAGGGAACGATTGGCCACAACGATGGTTTCTGCCCCCTCTTGTGCCAAGGCAACGAGAGCGGCACGGGCTGCCCCGCCGGCGCCGATCATGATGATATTCTTCTGCCGGGGAGAGAAGTCAAGAGTGTCACGCAGGGCGCATAAAAATCCGGGCGCATCGGTATTATAACCGATCAGGCGTCCGTGGCGATTGACGACGGTATTGACGGCGCCGATGCGTTGCGCCGCCGGATCAATGTCATCCAGTAAGGGGATGATCCGCTCTTTATGCGGGACGGTGACGCTGAGTCCGGCGATTTGCAGTGCCCGTACGCCAGCCACCGCCGCCGGGAGGTGCTCAGGGGTCACGTGGAATGGAACGTAGATGCCGTCGATCCCGAGAGCCTGCAGGGCAGCATTGTGCATTTGCGGTGACAAGGAATGGGCAACCGGGTCCCCGAGGATCGCAAAGACCCGGGTTGTGCCTTGTACGATCATTGGTCTTCTCCTTGCTCGAGGTACTCGCGGTACTCAATCACACGGGACTGGCTGAGGAGCTGCCGTGCCTGACAAATATCGGCCTGAATAGCGGCACAAAGGTCAGCAGTGCTGGCAAAGCGCTCTTCGTTGCGTAAACGGTGCAGAAAGTAGAGACGCAAGGTCTCACCGTAAAGGTTCTGATTGAGATCGAGGAGGTGGACCTCAACGGACAATTCGTTTTCACCAAAGGTCGGATTTTTGCCGATATTGGCAACCCCGTCGTGCAGTGCGGTCCCGTAGCGGACCTTGACAGCATAGACTCCTTCTTTGGGGAGGATCTCCTTGGCGGTGCGCAGGTTGGCGGTCGGAAAACCGAGATTCTGACCGCGACCGGCGCCATGAATGACTTCTCCTTCCAGGGTGAAGTGTCGGCCGAGCAGGGAGGCCGCAGCTTCGACCTTGCCTTCCTGTAAAAGCCGGCGGATGCGAGTTGAGCTATAGACCTCGTGATGATGCGTGATCGGCGGCAGAACTTCTACAGTGAAGCCGCATTGCGCGCCGCACTCCTGCAAAAACGAGGCATTCCCCTGGCGATCGCGGCCAAAGGCATAATCGTAACCGACGATCAGGTGCTTGAGGCCAAGCTTGCCGACGAGAATATCGGTAACAAAGGTCGTTGCCGGCAGTGCCGCCAGGGCCGGGGTGAAGGGGAGGCAGACAAGCAGATCAATGCACGAGGCCGCAATCAGCCGCTCCCTTTCTGCATAGGTATTGATTAATAAAGGCGCCCGTTCCGGCGCCAGGAGTTTGAGGGGGTGGGGAGTGAAGGTAATGACGGTCGCCGTCCCCTGTGCTTGCCGCGCCCGGGACACGACGCGGTGAAAGATCGAGCGATGGCCGAGATGGACGCCATCAAAGTTACCGATCGTGGCGACGGTACAGCGCGGTATTTCCGTCAACTCGTGGAGGTCATGAATAATGATCATCTTTTTTTATGGTGTCGTCCCGGGCGTTTTTGTCCGCGCGGAGGTGGCGCGAGGGGTGGAGTCATTTCGGTCGGGGCAAAATCGATCTCCCGCCAATCGGGATTAACGCGCAGCACCTTGATGCGCATTGGTTCGCCGACCCGCCAGATTTTGCGCCGACGCTGACCGGTCAGGGTCTGATGCAGAGGGTCGAATTCGTAAAAGTCATCGGTGAGAGCGGCGACAGCCACCAGTCCTTCGACAAACCACTGGTCGAGCTCGACAAAGAGGCCATAAGACTGCACGCCGCTAACGATCCCGTCGAATTCTTCGTTGATCTTATCCGCCATGAAGCGACACTTATAAAGGTTGACCATCTCCCGTTCCGCATCGGTGGCGCGTCGTTCCAGTTTCGACAACGCTTCCCCGAGAGGGAGAAATTCCTTTTGCCACTCCAGGCGCTGCCGGGCATCGATCCCCGTCGTTGCTTCCAGGAGCTGACAAAGAACGCGATGCACCACCAGATCGGGATAACGTCGAATCGGTGAGGTGAAGTGGCAGTAACGACTCGCCGCCAGGCCAAAGTGACCGGCATTCTCTGCGGCATAACGGGCCTGCTTCATGCTGCGCAGGACGAGTTGATGGATCGCCCGTCCTTCCGGTGCCGCGGCAGTCGCCGCCAAAAGTTCCTGCAGGGCGCGGGGAAGAGATTTTTCCGCACTCCCGGCAAATCCGTAACCGAGGGGGGCGGTAAACTCCTGGAGTTCGAGCATCTTCTCCAGCTCCGGCTCTTCATGGATGCGGTAAAGGAGCGGGATCTCTTTTTCGGTGAGGAAATCGGCGACCGCTTCGTTGGCCGCGAGCATGAACTCTTCGATGAGTTTATGCGCTTCATTGCGTTCGCGGCGGATAATATCTTCCGGCTTGCCGCGCAGGTTGACGACGATCTCCGCTTCGGGGAGATCAAAATCGATGCTCCCCCGGTCGGTGCGCATCGCAGTCAGCTGCGAGGAGAGTTCGACCATCACTTTGGTCTGAGAAAGAAGGTCGTCAGGGGCGTCTGTCTTGGCACCAGCCTCCGTCAGCCAGGCGTAGACCTGATCATAGGTGAGGCGGGCGCGGCTGCGGATCACCGCACGATAAAAGGAGGAGGTGAGCCGCTCACCTTGCGGTGAGAAGAGGATCTCAGCGACCAGCGCCAAACGGTCGACATCCGCCTGCAAAGAACAGATGCCGTTACTGAGATGCTCCGGCAGCATCGGCAGGGCACGGTCGGGAAAATAGACGCTGGTACCGCGCTGCAGTGCTTCCCGGTCAATCTCATCGCCAGGGCGCACATAATGACTGACATCCGCGATTGCCACCCAAAGGCGGGTCTGGCCGTCCGTTTCGCGGCGTACGGCTACGGCGTCGTCAAAATCCCGCGCACTGGCACCGTCGATCGTCACCAGCGCCAGATCCCGCAGATCGACCCGTCCGCTGATCTCTGTCGCCAGGACTTCGGAGGGGATGGCGTTGGCAGCCCTCATGACGGTTTCGGGGAAGGTGGTGGGGAGGTGATACTTGTAAGCGATGGTGGCGACATCAACGGCCGGATCGTCAGCAGCGCCGAGGATAGAAGTGATGGTGCCGCTCAGGGCACCACCGGGACCGACGCTACTGCTGATGCGGGCGATGCCGATCTGACCGGGGAGGATGCCGTGCTCCTCCTCTTTGGCGATCAACAGGGGCGGAGCAAAACGCGGAATGATCGGCAGTAAGCGTCCGCTCGGGGTGCCGGCGACAAAGCGGCCGAGCATCTCAGCACGGCTGCGGTCGACGATGCTGATGATGCGACCGTCCGGGCGGGCATCACTCCGGTCCCGGCGTTTCTCGACCAGGGTCGCGACGCGGTCACCATCCAGCGCTCCGGCAAGATTGCGGGCGGCGACAAAGATGTCGTCGCTCCCTTCGGCGCCGCTGACAAAACCGTAACCGCCGCGTTGGACGCGGATAGTGCCGATCACCAGCCGTTTGTTCCAGGGGAAAGTATAACGACGATCTTTGCGCTGTTCGAGAATCTCTTCACCCACCCAGCGATCGAGGGCTCGCAGTGTCGCCTGACGGGCATTGCGATCCAGGAGAGGAAAAGAATCGAGAATCTCGCGACCGCTCAGCGACCTCGCCGGTGCGCGCTGCAGCAGGGTGAGAATTTCGGCCATCGGGACGGCGCTCTCCCCTTCAAGCTGGCGATGCCTTGGCGCAACCCGGTTCCGTTTCAAGAATGACTACCCGACGGAGTCGACGGGGCCGGGATGACCCCTTTTGCCCAGAGATGCTTGCCGAATTTCCAGTAGCCGCGCACATTACAGAGGCGCGCATCACTGGCGGCATCGACCACCACCACCTGGCCGTTAATCAGCGGTTGCAGATATTTGGCGAGAACAACGCCACCGCCGCCGGTGAGGACGATGGTGTCCATATCCCAATCATCCGCCCAGAGGCGGTCGATTTCGTTGGCAACCGAACTGGCGAGCTGACCAAAGACCTGCTCGGTCAAAGACTTTAACTCATATTCTTTGCCGCGGATGCGGATCGAGCCGCGATCGACGGCTTCATGCAGACGATAAAGCTCGACATTGACGCCGCTCTTTTCCCGCAGCTTGGTGGCGATGATATTAAAAGCCCGGGCAATCCCTGAATCAGTCGTGCGGCTCCCCCGTTCCGAATAGCGCATCTTATCCGAGACCGTATAGTCGGAGGTGCGGAAGCCGACGTCAACGATGCCGATCTTCTCTTTGACCAGGCGCTTGTCTCCGACTTCACCGAGATCGTTCAACATGAGATTGAAGAGGGAACCAAAGGGCTGGGGGATGATCTTCACTTTGTTGATCTTGATCGATTTCTCTTCCCGTTTGCCGTTGCCGTCGGTCAAAAAGACCTTATGCTCGCCGCTCAACAAGGTCGCCAGTTCGTCCTTGTACTGCTTGTAATAGCCGATCGGCAGTCCGGTGACGAGATTGACCGGAATAAAACCGTTCACCAACCGGGCCGCCGCTGCCAGGGCCAGGTATTTAACAAAACGGGTGACAAATTGTTCCTGATCGAGGGTGAAGAAGCGGACGTTGCTTTGCCGTTCAGCCAGATCGCCGATAAAGAGCGAGCGGCCGTCGATCTCAAGCTGCATATGCTCTTCCGCCGGAGCATCGAGGATCGATCCCTGAAACTGCAGATCGGTCGCTTCGCCGAGGACCGACTTAAAGATGACGGAACGATTGCCGTCTGTGGCTTTGGTAAAGCCGAAACCGATATCGATGGCAAGAATGTCCATGGAAGACTCCTTTATGATGTGCGGGGGCGCATTGCGTTGTTCCCTACGTATGCGGATTAATCACCAACCCTGATAGCAGTCTGGGATAAAAGTAGGTCGATTTCTCCGGCATCTTCTCGCCGGCATTGGCGATCTCCCGGATCTCGCTCATTCGCGGCGGATTGAGAAGAAAAGCGAGTTGTCCTTCGCCCTTGTCGATCTCGGCAAAGGGTTCGATAAAATCTTTGCAGTAACGCAGATGGTTTTGCGCTTCCTGCATCGGCTCAGTGATGCCCAGGTATTGCACCAGAATCAGACGATGGAGAATAGAGACATCAAGGATGCGCAGGGCTGTCGGCGTGCGGGGATCAAAGAGCCCATTCATGCGCTTTTCATCCTTCAGGGTCAAGAAAAGGAATCGCCCCTTGCCAAGATAAAGACCGAGGGTGCGGTGATTTTGCCCGGCGACGGCGAGGCGCTGACGCAACGCTGCCAGGGCGGTGTTGTCAGTTGAGTCGATAGTCTCTTCGCTGACAAGAAAGTCGTCAGCGAGTTTTCGGATAAAAGGATCGATAAAAAAATTCCGCAGACCATGGATGATACGGTGGGTCGGGAGGAGCGACATCCCCCGATCCTCCGAATTGGCAAAGTACATCAGGACATAGTTAAAAGCTTCCTTGCCGGTGAAGCCGGGATGAACTCCGCGCATTTCATCCCGATAGTTCAGGGCGGCTTCATAGCGATGGTGTCCGTTGGCAATAAAGAGCGGTTTGTTTTCGAGCAGATCCTTGATTCTGTTGATAAAAGAAGAATCATCGACCGGCCAGAGACAGTGGCAGACACCTTCGTTATCGGTGACAGCCACCGCCGGGGGGATCTTTTTGAACTGCTGTCCGAGGGTTTCGAGGGCGAAACTGGGATCGGCATAAAGGGAGAAGATCGGGCTGAAATTCGCCTGACAGGCGCGGGTCAGGAGGAGACGATCGGTCTTGAGTCTGGCTAACGTCTTTTCGTGCGGTTTAACCACGCTCGAAGTGAAGTCTTCAAGACGGGCTAGGGCGATGAAGCCCTTGCGGGTGACAGTGCTGCCGTCTTCGGTGCTGTAGGTTTGATCATAAAGGTAGAGACAAGGTTCACTGTCCCTTACCAGCACCCCTTGCTTCTGCCAGGCGTTAAAGTCGGCAGCGGCGCGACTGTAGCAGTTGTCGGTATCACTGTCGCTTGCCAGGGTTTTTCCGAGAATCAGGCGGATAAGATTAAAGGGGTTACGCTGGTAGAGATCGTTTTGTTGTTGCAAAGAGATAACATCATAAGGCGGGGCCAAGACCGCAGCGAGATCGCCAACCTTTTCAGGTTGATAACGCAGGGCTCTAAAGGGAACGATCTTGGCCATGATGATGATTTCTTCCGTAATTAATTATGCAATTCTGGTCAGCAATATAATGGAAGCAGTGGCAGGCACACAAGAAAAAAGACCAGTTACAGGACCGCCAGTTTTCTTCTCTGATGCTCCTGTGTTCACAGGATACTCAACTTATAGGTGAAACAAAGAAAGAAGAGGGCGAAATCAATTTTGATTTCGCCCTCTTCTTCTTGTCGCGCTCTATGCTTCCGGAATGATCACTTGAAGCTCATATCGAGCCATGAATCGAGGCCGGCATTTAAACCTTTAAGAGAGACGCCAATCGGTTTGGTCGGGTTCTCATCGTCCCCCGGCGCGGTGGTGGTGATAAAAATTTTATCACCGACGATGACCGGTTGCGAGGCTTGACCTTTACCGACATAGACCGCAGCTACGTTGACCGATTCCATAACACCGTCACCGTCGAGATCGATCAGGACAGCATCATTATGATCCGTCTTGCCATCACCATTGACATCAAAGACTGGAGCTACCGGTGCGAGGCCGGTTTTGAAATCGACAGCGTACAAATATGATCCACCGCTGCCGCCGCAGGGATCAGAATCAGGGACAAAGCTGGTAAAAAAGACGACGCCGGCAACAACTAACGGTTGATTAACAACCCGTTCTGAATATGAGCTATCTGTCCCTAGCCGGATCACCCAGGAATCATGCTCATTAGTTGCGAGATTGATATCGTTCTTCCCAAGGATAGCTTTAACCATTTTCGAGACTGTTTTATTCGTCCCTGTTGCCGGATCTGTATAAGTATAAGTTTGGATGAAACTTTTCGCATCAAGGACCACAATTGGTGGCGTACCCGATACTTCCGGGTTAGGTAAGCGGTTGGTTGCCAGCTTGTTAATCGTGATGCTATCGAGGGTCGCAGGTTTGGTATAGGTGAGGGTGTAAGCGCCTGACACCGGGGCTTCTTTCAACCCAAAGAAATATTGTTGAGTTGTAGTGGTCTTGTCGCTCATCAGTTCATAACGACCGGTTCCAAAATAGATCCAGTATTTGCCGACAGTTTTAGAATAGGCAAAGCTGGGGCGTCCGCGAATCGGCTGAGTTGTCGTGGTATTATTGGACTCATAAAAAAGAGAAACGACAGGACTTTCTCCCTTGCCAATATTTTTAACCCGATAAATGTCTCCGTACAAATTGCCGGCATATATAAAGTCGGTCGTAAAATCTTCATCATAATCTTTATCGATCATCAATAATTCAGAGGTTGCATCGTTCGGTAGAGAGGTGCTGGATAGTTTAACCGAACTGGTCTTGGCACCGGACGGACCCCACAGAGGCTCAGCATTGTAAGCATCGATCCCAAAGATATAGGCTTCTTTGCTGCTTTGGTCGCTGCTAGTGGCTCCAGCTTTCGCATAACCCGAGCCGAAAAATGCACCCCAGGCTCGTCCTGCCGTTGTATCAACGACTCGCCTGATGACCGGGTCTCCCCATGTTTGTCCGAGATTGGTGTCGGTAAATTCCCACAGATATTTGGCGCCGGTGCCGTCATTACTCATCGGCTTACCATCGGTCACATCGAGGGCAAAATAGCTGTCTCCTCCTTCGCGCAAGCCCGTAATCAGAATGGTATGCCAGGCCCCATTGACTTCACTGGCGCTGGTACTGGTACTGCCAGACTTTTCATAAATATCAGCGGCTTGTGGCGAACCATCAACAAAATACATATGGCAGTACGCCGTGTCGCACATATCCGAAGCTCTGTTAACCCTTGCTTCATTGAGTTTGGGGAGCAGGCTTTTCGGAACAAAAGACCACATTTCAGTCCCTGCATCAATTCCGGAGATACCCGTCAGCAAAAAGGCGTGGAGCTGGCCATCGTTGGCGCCGACATAAACCATATTATTGCGATTGCGCTGGCTGGTGTAAAACGATGAGTAGTTATTGATGCTGTAAAACGAATTGGGCCGCTTGACAATGACCGGCGCCGAATTAATGATGTCGCCAATGTCTTTGCACAGCCAATTATCATTTTCCAGGGTACTGTCGGTATAACGCTCTTTCACGTTGCTGCTATTGACGGTCCAGACATTGCGGTCATTGCGTGCTGGCATTTTATCGCTGGCCCTCCAGATTTGTTCAGTCCAGTCATTGGTCAACAAGCTGTAACCCATGGCCCGCAAATTTCCTGTCCAACTCGCAGAACCAAACTCGGCGATCAAAACAATCAGCAGATCCTGGTCATCGGCTGAAGTTGTCGGTGCCGGAGCTGAGCCGGTAAAGCGATTCTCAATTTTATGGCTGATGTTCAGCAGTGAATTTAAGAGTTCATCCTGATTCATTGCCAAAAATGGGACAGCATTGGTTGCCGGGTCAGTATTGCTGGGGTGAGTG
>JAXMLA010000272.1:0-17238 GCA_034370465.1 Desulfuromonadales bacterium | reverse complement strand
ATTACTATGAAGGCTATAGCGAATTTAAGACCGAGGAGCTGTAGCCGTGAGTCATTTGAACTTTATGGAAAAGCTGCTGGACGGCGTTGAACGTAAGATGTGTCAGTCCCTGACACAGAACAAATTGCAAGATTTTCGGCTGGGTCATGCCCGGACGAAGATGGCGGAAAGACAAAGATGACGGGAAGGAAAACCCGTAAAGAGCGCCGCGCAGGTCCGCCGTGAGCCGTTAAGGAATCCGAATGAAACCACAGGAACTTGGCAAAAAATATGACAAGATCGCCCAATGGTGGCACGAGCAACATCAGGATTCCCGTTATGGGATGAAACAGCTTGATATGGCACTCAAATTTGCATCCGAGGGGAGGTTGGCACTTGATGTCGGCTGCGGTGCAGGGGGGAGAATTATTCGGAAACTGGAAGAGCAAGGATTTGCAGTAACAGGCCTGGATGTATCTGAAGCGATGGTCAATCTGGCGCATCGACATCATCCAGACGCTTCATTTCTGGTGCAGGATATCTGTACGTGGGAAACGGACAAAACATTCGACTTCATCATCGCGTGGGATAGCATCTTCCATCTGCCTTTGCACATGCACCAGCCTGTCATAGATAAGTTGTGCACGTTGTTAAAAATGAACGGCGTCCTCATTTATACATTTGGCAATGCCACCGGTGAGCATACCGACCGGTGGCAGGAGGAGGAGTTCTACTACAGCTCGATCGGTATAAATGGCAATCTGACGGCTCTGATAAACAATGGGCTGACCGTAATGCACCTGGAATTGGATCAGTTCCCGGAAAACCATGTTTATGTTGTTGCACAAAAGTCTTAACCCCTGATCCCTTGAAAGGAGTCTGAACATGAGACAAAAACTCTTTCTTTTTGCAGTGGCGACTGTTTTCATTTCCCCCATTACATCCCATGCGCTTCGATGTGGTAGCGACCTCATCGATGTCGGCGATTTAAAACAAGAAGTTCTCGTGAAATGTGGAACGCCCTACTCAAAAGAAGAAATTGGCTACATCGACCAAAAGACAGACGGAAATCGGATTTACGTCATGAAAATAGAAGAGTGGATCATAGAACACCCAAATGGATACTACAGCCTTGTCTTTGAAGGAAACAGACTGGTAAAGATCGAATCGGCGGGCAGGAAATAATCGCAATACTTCGATACCGCATTCGATGAGGTGATTAAGGCCATACATTGTGAGGGCATTTTTCTTCAGCCAAGGATACCTGCATGCGTTTCGGCCTCTGCTGCCTCTTCAAGAATGAAGCGATCACCTTTCGCACCACCACCGCCAAGGCCCTTGCTCCCCTCAAACGCGCCGAACAGCTTGCCAAACTCTCGATCATCTGCCTGCATAATGTCGACAATCTCCACCAGGCCGTGGAGACCGCCCATCGCCTCGGCATCGGCGCTTTCCGGATTATGTCCCCCCTCTTTCCGCGCATGACCCATCCTGACGTCGGTTATGCCCTGGACGATCTGCCGGGAGGAAGTATCATCGCGCAGCGCATGGCCACCACCCGCGCCCTGGCGATGCGCCACGATCTCCGCTTGAGTTTTCATCCGGATCAGTTCGTCGTCCTCTCCTCACCGCACCCGGAGGTGGTAAAAAACTCCCTGCGCGAACTTGAATATCAGGGGGACCTCGCCGTTGCCATCGGCGCCGAGGTCATCAATCTCCACGTTGGCGGCGTCTACGGCGACAAAAATCTCGCCCTGCAACGTTTTTCCGCAGTATTGGGCGACCTCTCTCCGGCGGTGCGCAGCCGGCTCAGTGTTGAAAATGACGACATGAGCTATACGGTGCGCGACCTCCTCCCTTTGTGCAGCCGCACCTCCCTGCCGCTGATTTACGATGTCCACCATCACCGCTGCAACCCCGACGGGCTGACGATTAGCGAGGCGACCGAGCTGGCGGCCGCCACCTGGCAGGCGATCGGACGCGAACCGTATTGCCACCTCTCTTCCCCTCGCGCCGGTTGGCAGGGTGGGAATCCCCGCCCCCATGCCGACTATATCGATCTCGCCGATCTGCCGGAGTGCTGGCAAGGGCGGATCATGACCGTCGATATCGAAGCCAAAGCCAAAGAGCTGGCGGTGGTCAAGCTGATGGCGGATTTAAAGGGGATGGATTGGTGAAGCGCTCAGGCCGCGTACCAAAGGATGGCCAGGTAATGGCTAACGGTCCCGGCCAGGACAAAGAGATGCCAGATAAAATGACCGTAATGCAGACGCGCATCGAGGGCATAAAAGGTGACCCCGAGTGTGTATGCCAGGCCACCGGCAAGGAGGAGGAGCAGACCGGAGGTCGGCACCCCCCCGGCAGACAACGGCTTGATAGCGATGACAATCAGCCAGCCCATGAGCAGGTAAAGGCCGGTCGAGATGATGGGATGGGACATCCGCGCCAGCACCTTCAGCACGATGCCGACGACGGCGAGACTCCAGATGAGAACAAGGAGGGTCCAGCCCCACGTTCCGTGCAGAACCCCGAGGGTAAAGGGGGTGTAAGTTCCGGCGATGAGGAGGAAGATCGCCGAATGCTCGATCAGCCGAAAGATGTGCTTGGCTCTGCCCGGCGCCAAGGCATGATAAAGGACCGAGGCAAGATAAAGCAGGACCATGCTCGCGGCGAAGATGCTGACGCCGACGATGAATCCACCCTCCCCGCGCGCGACGGCCTGGCTGAGAAGATACGGGGCGGCGAGCAGAGCAGCGACCAGGCCGACACCGTGGCTGACGCTGTTGGCGATCTCTTCTCGGCGTGACTGTTCACGCCTCGGTTTTACAAACGCACTCCTCACGACCTTGCCCATAATCTATTCTCTTAGACCTGCCCAACACCCCTTCAGCGCAATGTTTCGTGGAGAAAGTCACCAAAACGCTTCCAGGATTTTTCATCGGCATCCTGGCGATAACGGTCGCTGCCAAAGACGGTAAAGGCGTGCGGGGCGCCGCTGTAGGTGATTATTTCGTGGGAAATTCCGGCGGTTTCGAGTTCGACGGCGAGATCGGCGAAATGCTCCATCGTCACACTGCTGTCGGCAGTGCCGTGCAGGATCAACACGGTCCCTTTGGTTTGGCGGTAGTCCTGCCCGGCCGGAGTCTCCAGTCCGCCGTGAAAGGCAACAAACCCCTTGAGCTCGGCGCCGGAACGGGCCAGCTCCAGAATCGCCGCGCCGCCGAAGCAGTAGCCCATCGCCACCGCGTTCTTGACATTCCCCCCGGCACTCTTCGCCGCCGCCAATCCCCCTTGCAACAGAGTCCGCATCCGGGTCCGGTCGCCGTAGAGAGCGCCGGTCACTTTCTGCCGCTCCTCTATCGCTGCCGGCCGGATCCCCTTGCCAAAGAGATCGACGGCAAAGACCGCATAGCCCATCTTCGCCAGCATCTCGGCCCGTTTCACTTCATAGTCGGTGAGGCCGTCCCAGTCATGGACCAAGAGGACGAGGGGCGCAGCAGCGGCCGGGCTGACATAGTAGCCCTCAAATTGCTCACTGCCGACAACATAGGGGATCACCCGACCGGCGGCCAGAGCAGAGGAGGCAAAGAGAGAAATCGCGAGAATGGTCAGCAAGGTTTTCATGGCGTTGCTCCTTAGACGGGAAGGGAAAATTTCCTGTGCCTAGGATAAAATTACCATCGGCGGCAGGGATGTCAATCGCGGGGAAGGCGGTGGGGATTTTCATCCATAGAGGCAATGAGATTGACGGAGAATTTTTGGACGGCCAGGGTAAATCCAACAAAATCTTCTTGCAGCCCGGCGTAGTGGCGGATCAACTCTCCGCCCCCTTCGGCCAAAGGGTTGGCGCGGCGCAACCGCCGCGCCATGCGCCGAAGCGCCAGCTCCGTGCCGGCAACTCTTTGGTAGGAAGGGAGTATTTCGTTGAAGATCGGTGCCGCCAGCTCCTGCAGGCGCGGCGGCAGGATGGTCCGCTCCTTCTCGACAAGCTGTTGCGCCCAGGCGAGGTACTCGGCAAAGGGGACGTCGGACCACGAAGTCCATTCGCTGGCCAAAAAGTGGTCATAGAAAAGGTCGATAAGGACACCGCGATAAAGGCCATAGTGCGGCGGCAGACGCAAGCGGCTGCGCTGGAAGTGGACGTCGCGCTGGGCGAAAGCATCGATCTTGCGGTGCAGCAGCAGCCCCTGGCGAATGCGGGGCGGATAAGTGTCATCGAGAGGGCCTTTGACAAAGTCCCCCATGAAGTTGCCGACCAGCAACTCCGGATCGCTTCCGGAGAGATAAAGGTGGAAGAGGATATTCATCCGCTGCCCCTTATTTCAAGAGCTCTGCCTTGAGGTCGTCATCGATAAAACTCTCCTCGATCGCTTCTCTCGCCCACGCCTCCCGGCACTGGGACAGGACGCGGGCCGCCCCTTCCGCCACTGCCGGGATATCGCTCCACAGGGCGTTGCGGAGGTCATGCAGTTCGTTAGCCGGCGCTTTTCGCCCTGCGGCCCAGCCCCGGCAGCGCTGACACAGAAGGGCGAGATTTCCCAGCTCCGGAGCAGAAGTCGGCCGATAATCCCAGACCCGCAACTCTTCCTTGTGACCGCACCACTCGCACTTGAAGCCGGCGCGTTTGCCGATCGCCTTGCCGAAGAGGCTGATCTCGTCCCGATGATCCTTGTTCGCCTGATACCCCTTGGCCATCTGCAGATCTCCTTCTTATGGATTCAAAGTGCTTTTATTTCAGCGCTGACAATCTCTTCGTAAAGGGCGACAAGGGCCCGCGTCTCGGTTGCCGGCGCATAGCGCGCGGGATCGGGACGGGCCAGGCGGCGGCGCAGGGTGGAATCGGTGATAAGCGCGCTGGCCTGCCGGACAAAGGAGGTGGCATCGTCATAAAGGAGGCCGTTGACGCCGGCTTCGACGATGGCAGCGTTGCCGGGGATATCCCGGACCAGCATCGGTACGCCGAGGGTGTCCGCTTCGAGGAGGGCGTTGGGCAGACCTTCACTCTGCGAGTTGTTGAGGACGACGTCGACCTGACGCAAGGTGGCGGCCATCGCTTCCGGCGGGATAACGCCGAGATAACGCGCCCAGGGTCGGCGGGCGAGCGCAGTACAAAAGTCGGCGCTGTAGGCGGAGTCGAGGACAGGGCCGCAGAAAGCGAGGGAGAAAGGAAGAGCCGCTGTTGCCAAAGGGTCGCAGAGCGCGAGAAGTTCGAGATTCCCCTTGACCGGGCGGAGTCCGGCGGGGTGAAGAAGGAGGGTGACATCCGGTGGCGCCAGCTCGGCGCGACTCCAGAGAGACGGCGCCGTGCCGAGAACGATCCCCGGCGGCAGCCATGTGACCTTGTCAGCTAAAGCGGGATATTCACGGCGCAGAGGCGTTGCGGTCAGTCGGTTCTGGGTGATGATCTTGCCGGCAGCGGCAAGGAGACGGCGGATGATCGGCCCCTGCGCGGGCGAATCGATGCCGTCGTTGATGTCGGTGCCGGTGAGGGTGACGACGTAGGGGATTGCGGAGAGATTGGCCTCCAGCCAGGGACGGCCGCTGCGATAAGCGTGCAGGAGGTGGACAACATCGGGGGCAAAGGTCTCAACGCAGGCGCGCAGGCGCAGGCCATCGGCAAGGTCGACGCGCTCCAGCAGCACCTCATGGCCAAGAGCAACCAGGCCGTCATGGTGGCGGGCGGCAGTGACCTCATTGCCGGTCGCCCGCTCCTGACGGGGGAGGACGATCAGAATTCGCATGTCAGCTCCCGGAAGTTGATCGGGGTGATACCGCAACGGTGCAGCTCGGCGGCGATGATCGGAGACGTGAGGGCGACAAACTCCGTGTGCCGCGCCACCCCGGAGAAGGGGGAGTTGTCGTCCGGGTAACCGGGGTGCACCATAAGTTCCCACGTTCCCTCCGGGATGTTGCGCAGGGTGGCAAGGAGCGTCTCCTGATTGAGCCGGTTCAGCAGGGGCATGCCGAAGAGGCCATCAGGTGCCCCCACCCCGCTGCCCCGCAGCTGCGCTGTAAAAGCGGGGGAAAGGCGGCGGTAAAGGCTCATTTCTTCACCAAGCTCACCACCGGGATCGGCAGCCGGAGGCTCGACCGGGGCCGGCAGGCGCAGGGCCGGGATGGCATATTCCCTGGCGAGATCAAGGAGAAAGGTGGTTGCAACCGGATAAAGGGAGAAATGCTGATGAGTATCGAGATGATCAGGGACGATGCCGGCTGCAAGAACCTTTTCGATCTGCGCCGCCAGTTCGCGGTACAAGGGGGCGGGATCAACCTCTCCCCTAGCGAGAAAGCGCCGCAGCTCCGTTTTGCCGGGGAAAGCGTCGGTGACGCCCGTCAGGCCGGTGATCGCACCGCGCAGCGGCATCCCCTCTGAAAGATTGAGGTGTACCCCGAGGGGCAGGCCGAGCTCCCGGGCGGTCGCGGCGGCAGAGGAAAAACTCGGGCCGTTGGCAAGGAGCGAAGCACTGGTAACGATACCGCGGGAGAAGCTCTCGAAGATGCCCCGGTCCCGCTCGCTTCCGGAGCCGAGGTCATCGGCATTGACAATCAATCGTCGCATGGGAAGTTATCCCCCCTACATCTCAACCCGCGTAGCCACCCCGTGCAGCCGCCCGGCCGGGAGTTTATTGAACTGGACAAAGTTAGGGGTGATCTTCTTAAGCAGCGAGAAGATTCGCCAGATCGGATTCTTGGTATGGATCTCTTCGATGCCGTAGAAGATGATCTTTTCGCGCACCCCGTGCTCCTTGATAATCTTCTCGATATCGACGACCGCCATATATCCGGCGCGCACATCAAGGAAATCAAGGCCGGTTGCAATCCCTTCCTGCAGCTGCACCTCCTGGCCAAAGGGATCATCGGTGCGCATCACCGAGATAAAGACATTGCGCTCGTAAACGATATTCGATTTGAGGATGGTATGTACGGCATAAGGGGGGACAACATCCAGCCCCTTGGTAAAGAAGAGGGCACAGCCGCGAATGCGGCCGGCAGCGTAAATCTGCTCGTAAGAGGTGAGGAAAGTGTCAAGATCAAGGGGATAGAGGGCGCGATAAAGACGTTTTTGCCCGTTGGTCCAGATGAGAATGGTCACAAAGGGGAGCGAGGCGAGGATCAGCGACCAGTACGCGCCGTGCGTGAACTTCGAGAAGGTCGAGATAAAGTAGACCAGATCGATGCAGGCGATGAGGACCACCAGCGGCACCTTCCATTTATTCTTCTTAACGAAGACCAGGATCATCATGATTGCAGTAATCGTCATCGAACCGGTGACCGCCATACCGTAAGCGGCGGCAAGATTCTCCGATTTCTGGAAGAAGAACATGACAAAGATGACCGCGCACATCAGCATCCAGTTGACGGCGCTGATATAGATCTGCGACTGGATGTGGGTCGAGGTGTAATCGACCTTCATCAGCGGCATCAGGCGGGTGGTAATCCCTTGATAGACAATGGAAAAGACGCCGCTGATGATCGCCTGCGAAGCGATGATCGTCGCGCATATGGTCAAGATGAGAAAGGGGATGTAAAGGAGGGCCGATTGCGATTGCACCATCCCGAAGAGGATATTCCGGGTCTCGGGATGCTGCAGAAGAAAGGCCCCCTGCCCGAGATAATTGATGAAGAGGGCGAAGAAGACAAAGAACCAGGCGCGGATAATCGGTTTTTTGCCGATGTGCCCCATGTCGGCATACAGGGCTTCGCCTCCGGTGGCGCAGAGGATGACCTCGGAGAGGACGACATAGGAAGCAAGGCCGTTATGACGAAAAAAGTCGAGGGCATACCAAGGATTGATAGCACGGATGATCTCCGGCATGCTCACCACTGAAATCATCCCCGACAGGAAAAGGGCGGCGAAATAAAGGAGCATGATCGGACCGAAGATGCCGGCCATGCGATCGGTCCCTTTCGACTGAAAGATAAAGAGGGTCAAAGCGATCAGGGCGGCGATGGTGACCAACACCCCGGTCTTCAGCCCGGAGAGGGCGGGAATCAGCAGCATCCCCTCCACCGCCGAAAGGATACTGATCGCCGGCGTGATAACCCCGTCGCCCAGGAGGAGCGAAACGCCGAGAATGGAGAGGAAACCGGCAAAGCCGATCACTCGTCCCTTCTTGAAGGTTTCGTTGATGATTTCGCGCAGCACGATCTCGCCCCCCTGGCCGCGCTTGTCGAGACTCATGGCGAGCCAGGCATACTCCATGGTGACGAGGATGGTCATGGTCCAGAAGACCAGGGAGAGGATACCGTAGACATTGACCAGGGTCGGTTGGGTGAGGACGAAGATGACGGTGAGGGTATAGATCGGGCTGGTGCCGATATCACCAAAGACCAGACCGAGAGCCTTGATCATGCCGCCCAGGGTCGATCCGGATGCATGCTGAGAACTCATACATCTCCCTTCAGGATTTAAAGTTGTCGGTGCGAAGGGGGGGATAATAACAGGGATGGCCTGAGGATGACAAAAGAATTGTGCAGGGAGGGTTTAACGGTCACGGCGGGGTCGTTCCGGAGAGAGGCGGACACAGAAAGTCGAACTCCAGGTCGTCTGATCGGCAAACCGGGGCAGAACCAGGAGCGCTCCGCGGGAATATTGACCGCGATTGCCGGGGCCTTCGAGGAGCTTGACCGTCACCGTGCGGCTGTCGAGCGCATGAATAATCCCCCGGGCCTGATGGCTGAAGCCACCCGCCGACCAGCAGGCGATAACTAGCAGGTGGCGGCGTAAAGATAGATCTTCTTGACGGTAGGTATCCATGGGGGGAGAAATGTCCTGCCTTATGTAGGGGCACCCCTTGTGGGTGCCCAAAAAACCAGGGCACCCACCAGGGTGCCCCTACCATCAACCGACAATTCAAATGCCGCCGATGCAGAGATATTTGATTTCGAGAAAATCGTCAAGTCCGTATTTCGACCCCTCGCGGCCATTCCCTGACTGTTTGACCCCGCCAAAGGGGGCGGTTTCGTTGGAGATCAGACCGGTGTTGATCCCGACCATCCCCGCCTCGATCGCTTCGGCAACCCGCCAGATCCGGGCATTGTCTCGACTGTAAAAGTAAGCGGCAAGACCGAATTCGGTATCGTTCGCCAGGGCAATCGCTTCTTCTTCGCTCCTGAAGCGAAAGAGGGGGGCAACCGGCCCGAAGGTCTCTTCCCGTGCCACCAGCATCGCGGGGGTGACATCGGTGAGGATGGTCGGCGCAAAGAAATTCCCCCCGAGCGCATGCCGCGTTCCGCCGCACAGGATCTTCGCTCCCTTGGCGACAGCATCAGCGATATGCTCCTCAACCTTGGCCACCGAGGCTTGATCGATTAGCGGCCCCTGTTCCGTCACCCCCTGAAGCCCGTCCCCGACCCGCAAAGCGCTCACCGCGATCGCCAGCTTGGCGGCAAAGGTGTCGTAAATCCCGTCCTGCACGAGAAAACGGTTGGTGCAGACGCAGGTCTGGCCGGTGTTACGATACTTGGAGGCGATCGCCCCGGCGACCGCCGCGTCGACGTCAGCATCATCAAAGACGATAAAGGGAGCGTTGCCGCCAAGCTCCATCGACAGCTTCTTCATGGTCGCCGCCGACTGCGCCATGAGCTCCTTGCCGATCTCCGTCGAGCCGGTAAAGGTCAGCTTGCGCACGATCGGGTTGGCGGTCATCTCGCCGCCGATGGCGCTCGCTGAACCGGTCACGACATTAAAGACCCCGGCCGGAATCCCGGCGCGATTTGCCAGCTCCGCCAGAGCCAGGGCCGAGTACGGGGTGGCACTCGCCGGCTTGACGATCATCGGACAGCCGGCCGCCAGGGCCGCCCCGGCCTTGCGGGTAATCATCGCCGAAGGGAAGTTCCAGGGGGTAATTGCCGCGCAGACGCCGATCGGCTCCTTGAGGACGACGAGGCGTTTATCTGGCTGGGATTGAGGAATCACATCGCCGTAAATGCGCTTGGCTTCTTCGGCAAACCACTCAAAGTAAGCAGCGGCGTAGTCGATCTCGCCCCGCGCTTCCGCCAGGGGCTTGCCCTGCTCGGCGGTGAGGATGATCGCCAGGTCTTCGCGATGGTCAAGCATCAGTTCATACCAGCGACGCAGGACTTTAGAACGCTCTTTGGCGGTCTTGGCGCGCCAGGCCGGATACGCGGCATTGGCAGCCGCGATCGCCTGGCGCGTCTCGTCGGTTCCGAGTTTGGGGACGGTGCCGAGGACGACGCCGGTAGCCGGATTGGTCACCGCAATCGTTTGACCATTCTGTGCTGCGACCCACTGGCCATTAATCAGGCATAACTGGCGAAATAGTCCGGAATCGTTGAGTTGAAGCATGAGTATTCCTTTCTGGCAGAGACTGATTCATCGCGCTTGCAAGCCGACAACACTACGGCGCAAGAATACACGCGTTTCCCGGAGAATTAAATCAAATATCGATATCCTTCACCCCCTGGCCGCAAGGAGGATGGAAAATATCTCTTCTGGATAATTTTAGAACCATGTTATAGTAAAGATTAAAATTCACCTTGAAACGGCCTAATAATGTTCTTTCCCCGTTTGACCCTGAAAACAAGACTCACCATCCTCTTTCCACTGGCGATCACTCTCGCCGTCGGCATCCTCCTCTTTCTCATCGACTCCCTGCTGCAGGATTACATCCATCAGGCAATTTCCGGCTATCAGTTCCAGATCATCTTTATTCTTTTAATTTCAACCTTCGGAGCGACCCGACTCTACCTGCACAGCTTCACCACACCGATCGTACAATTGACCGAACATGTTAAAACGCTGGCGCAAAAGACGGGCATGGAGCGCATCTTTCCGGTGAAGGGAGAAGATGAGCTGGCAATTCTCGGCGCCGCTTTCAACACTCTGATCAAGGAAGTCGATCGCCAGCAGGACGAACTCGCCCGTCGTGAAGTCCTGTATCGCACCGTTGTCGACGCCTCCGCGGAGATGGTCTTCTGGATTGCTCCGGATCGTCAACGCATGCACTACGTTTCACCGAGCTGCCAAAGTTTGACCGGCTATCCCTGCAACGATTTTTATTCACACCCTGACCTCTTGCATCGCATGATCCATCCCCTTGATCTTTCACGCTGGCAGCAGCACTGTCTGCGGGCGAATACACCGGAAGTCGGCATACCTCAGGAGTTCCGCATCGTCACCGCCGACGGCGAGACCCGCTGGGTCAATCATCTCTGCCGGCCGGTCTATAATAAGCACAACGAATTCGTCGGCATGCGCGGCAGTTTTCTCGATATTACCCTGTGGAAAGAGGCAGAAACCGCCCTCTTTGCCAGCGAAGAGAAATTCCGGCTCTTTTTTGAAGAAGCGAGCGATGCGATCTTTATCGTCGATCAGGCCGGGATCATCCTCGTTGCCAATGATGAAGCCTGCCTGCGTTACGGCTTCAGTCATGGCGAAGTGATCGGCCGGCCGATGGCCGAGTTTGACGCCACGGAGGAGAGCGATTTCGTGGCAAAGCGCCTTGCCGAAGTCATGAGCCGTGGGGCCGCGACCTTTGAAAGCAAACATCGCCGCAAAGACGCAGCGCCGCTGCCGGTCGAGGTCAATGCCCGCGCCATTATCTTTGAAGACAAGAAGGTGATCCTCGCCGTTGCCCGGGATATCAGCGAACGCAAACGGAATGAAGCCCACCTGCGCAAACTCTCCATCGCTGTCGAACAGAATCCCGCCTCTATTCTCATTACCGATATCAACGGCATCATTGAGTATGTGAATCCGCACTTTACCACCCTCACCGGCTACAGCCTTGAGGAAGCCGTCGGCCAGACTCCTCGCATCCTCACCTCGGGAGAGACCGGCCGCGAAGCGTATGAAGAATTGTGGCAAACGATCCTGTCCGGGGGGGAATGGCGGGGGGAATTCCACAATCGCAAAAAGAACGGGGAGCTTTACTGGGAAGAGGCGCTGATTGCGCCGATCCGCGATGAGGCCGGGACGATCACCCACTTTATCGCCATCAAGGAGGATATCAGCGAGCGCAAAGAACTCGAGGGGCAGCTGCGACACGTACAAAAGATGGATGCCATCGGTCAGCTCGCCGGTGGCGTCGCTCACGACTTCAACAATATCCTGACGGCAGTCATCGGTTACGCCAGTATCATGCACATCAAGCTGCCGGCAAACAGCCCCCTGAAAAAAAATGCCGAGCAGATCATGGAGACGGCGGAGCGTGGGGCACTCCTCACCCAGGGACTCCTCGCCTTCAGCCGCAAGCAGGTCTCCAACCCGCGGGTCATCGATTTAAATGAGATTCCCAGACGCATCGAGCAACTGCTGAACCGTTTAATCAGCGAAGACACCTCCCTGCGGCTTGCACCCACGTCGTGCCCCTTGCCGATCGTGGCCGACAGCGTCGAGATCGAACAGGTGCTGATGAATCTGACCACCAATGCCCGCGATGCTCTCCCCGCGGGGGGGAAAATTGTCATCAGCACCACCGCCCTTACGCTCGATCCCGCGGCTGCTCAGGCGCGTGGCTTTTTACAGCCGGGTGATTATGCCCTGCTCAACTTTACCGACAATGGTCAGGGGATGGACCAGGAGATCGTCAAGCGAATCTTCGAGCCCTTTTACACGACCAAGGAAGTCGGCAAGGGGACCGGCCTCGGTCTCTCGATCGTCTACGGCATCATCAAAAAACATCAAGGCTATATCCTCTGCCACAGCGGGGTCGACAGCGGCACGACCTTCGAGATCTACTTCCCTTTGGTCAATGCCGCCCCGGAGAGGATTATCCCGCTACCATTAGACGAGGAGAACAAGAATGGCAACCGGGCGATCATCCTGTTGGCCGAAGACAGTGACACCGCCCGCGTCATGATGCAGGATATTCTCGAAGAATTCGGCTACGTCGTCCTTTCTGCCCGCGACGGCCAGGAAGCGATCGACCTTTACCATCTGCACCGCGATAATATCGATCTCCTCCTCCTTGATGTCATGATGCCCAAACGCAAGGGGCGTGAAGTCTATGACGCCGTACGCCTTATCGACCCGGCGATCAACGCACTCTTCTGCAGCGGCTACGACGAAGAAAAGGTCGAGCGCCAGGGAGGAGTGGCCAGTGATATGAACTTTTTGTCAAAACCATTTACACCCAAGGACTTATTGATGAAGATTCGCGAGGTGATGCATGCCGGAGAGTAAAATATCGGGAAAGATCTTTGTTGTCGATGATGACCGTTTTGTCCTGGAGAGTGTCACCGCCCTCCTGCGCGAATATGGCTTTGTTGTCCACCCCTTTGCCAGCGGTAAGGATGCGGTCAAGGAGTTTGTCCTGGAACCGGTCGATCTCGTCCTCACTGACATCAATATGCCGGGGATGGATGGCATTGAACTGCTGGAAAAAATCCGCTTTCTCGACAACGCCACCCCGGTCCTGCTGATGACTGCCTATGCTGATTTTGATGTCGCCGTCAAAGCGATTCAAAAAGGGGCCTTCGACTTCATCATCAAACCTTATCGCCCCCTCGCCCTCCTCAACGCCGTTGAAAAAGGAGTTAATTTCAAGCGCCTCACCCAGATTGAAACCCATTACAAAAGTGAACTGGAACAGACCGTTGCCCGGCGCACTGCCGAGTTGAATGCGGCCCTGGAAGAGAATACGCGCTTAAGTCAGGAGATTATCGAACGCCTGACCTCGGCCGTCGAGATGCGCGACACCGAGACTGGACTCCACATCGTCCGTATCGGCGCCTATTCCCGGCGGATCGCCGAAGCTCTGGGGATGGACGACGAATTCCTCGAAACGATTGCTGTCGCCAGCAGCTTGCATGACATCGGCAAGATCGGCATTGCCGATTCGATCCTGCTCAAGCCGGGGAAGCTGAGTGACGACGAATTCGCGGCGGTCAGGGAACATACCACCATCGGTGAACGGATCCTCAGCGGCTCTTCCCACCGGATTCTGCAGATGGGGGCCAGAATTGCCGCCACCCACCACGAACGCTGGGATGGCAGCGGCTACCCGAGGGGACTGCGCGGTGCAGAGATCCCCCTGGTCGGACGCATTGTCATCCTTGCCGACCAGTACGATGCCATTCGTAACCCACGTATCTACAAAGAGGCCATCGATCATGCGACGACCTGCCGGATCCTCCTGTATGGAGACGGAAGGACCGAACCACAGCACTTTGATCCGGAAATTCTCGCGCTCTTCGATGAGATCAAGGATGACTTTGACAAAATCTACGAACAAAGAAGGGAATCGTTACCCCAATAAAAACGGGGTCCGCTTGCGGCTGCAGCGGACCCCGTTTTTTCTCCAACCTTCTGGCTTCGCTACTTGACCGTCTCTTCGGGATAAGCATGAATATTGTGCACCGAGAGGTCGCTGCCACGGAATTCCTCTTCCTGACTGAGCCGCAGTCCCATCGTCTTGTTGAGAGTCCAATAGACGAGGCCGCCGGTAACGAGCGCATAAATAATCGCCAGCAGGGAACCGCTCAGCTGGGACAGAAAACTCACCCCGCCCAGGCCGCCCAGCGCCGGCAGACCGAAGATGCCGGCGGCAATCCCGCCCCAACTGCCGATCATGCCGTGCAGCGGCCAGACCCCGAGGACATCGTCGATCTTCAACTTCTCCTGCTCCCACTGAAAACCGTAGACAAAGATCAACGAGCCGATGCCGCCGACCAAGAAGGCACCGACCGGGTGGACCAGGTCCGAACCGGCACAGATGGCGATCAGGCCGGCCAGCGCCCCGTTATGGATAAAACCGGGGTCATTCTTGCCGGCGACGAGGGCAAAGAGGACGCCGCCGACCATGGCGAGGAGGGAGTTGACCGCGACCAGGCCGGAGATCCCGCCCAGGCTCTGCGCGCTCATGACATTGAAACCGAACCAGCCGATGGCCAGAATCCAGCTGCCCAGCGCCAGAAAGGGGATGCTGCTGATCGGAATCGGCTGACTTTTGCCGCGCACAAAACGCCCCATACGCGGTCCGAGGATAAGGACCGCCGGCAGGGCCAGCCAGCCGCCCATCGAATGGACGACCACACTGCCGGCAAAGTCATGAAAGGGGGCGCCAAAGGTCGCCGTGAAGAAACCTTGCAATCCGGAGGAATTCTGCCCCCAGATCAGCGACTCAAAGAGGGGGTAAGAGAGGCCGGCAAAGATCGCCCCGGCAATCACCTGCGGCCAGAAGCGGGCGCGCTCGGCAATACCGCCGGAGATAATCGCCGGGATACAGGCGGCAAAGCAAAGGAGAAAGAAGAAGCGCACCAGATCGTAGCCCTGCGTCTCGCCCAGGAGGGTCGAAATCGGCACGAAGTGGTTGATACCGTAGGCAATAGGAAAGCCAATGGCAAAGTAGACGACGGTCGAGACCGACCAGTCGGTAAGGATCTTGACCAGGGCGTTGGTCTGGTTCTTCTTGCGCACCGTGCCGACTTCAAGAAAAGCAAAACCGGCGTGCATGGCAAAGACCATGATGGCGCCAAGGAGCAAAAAGAGCACATCACCAGCGTGCATCAGGGATTGAACCGAACTCTCCATCTTAAAGACCTCCTCGTCTGGGGCGCGGCGCCATTGCCGACGATGGAGGTGTTTCAATTGTTGTGCCGAGAAGAAAAATACATAAAATCAACAGATTAGCAGAGAAAGACAATCCGTTGACTCCGGGTCTGCGGAAAAATGCGCCGGTGCCGATTAAAAAAAAGGCAACCCCATTGAATCGGGCGCAGCAAGCGGCGCCCCTACACCGACACATCAGGATCGCGTAGGGGCGTCGCTTGCTGCGCCCAAGTTCTCTTAGCGCCCCAACGCCGCTGTGTAGCGAATAACCGTCGCCTTTTCCAGAGTAATCATCCCGCCCGCCATCATCGCATCGATCCGCGGCATCAGCTTGTTAATCTTCTCCTCATTCTCTACGACCTCGACAATCAGCGGCAGATCTGCGGAGAGATCAAGCAATCGCTGACTGTGAAAAACCCGGTTGGCGCCAAAGCCGCAAATCCCGCGCAAGACCGTGGCACCGGCAAAGCCCTCTTTCCGGAAGAGTTCAACCAGCGCTTCATACAGAGGTCGATGTTCGTGGCGGTCCCCTTCGCCGATGAAGATTCGCATCAGGACATTCTCACCGATCAGTTTGCTCATGGTATCAACCTTTCAGGAAAGGGCCCGGATCGTCACAATCCCCAGCCAGGTACAAAGGAGGCAGATGCAGACGCTCGCCAGAACATTGATCGCGGCGAGAAGGAGCTGCCCGTCTTCCAGCAGTTTGAAGGTTTCGTAACTAAAGGTCGAGAAGGTCGTCAGTCCCCCCAAAAGGCCGACGGTCAAGCCTAGGCGCAAGGTATCGGAGAGGGCGGTGCTGCGCAAGGCCAGTTCCATGATCAGGCCGATGAAGTAGGCGCCAATAATGTTGACGACCAGCGTGCCGTAGGGGAAGGAGCGGCCAAGCAGAGTGTAGACCCAACCGGACAGGTAGTAGCGGCTGAGTCCTCCGCCGGCACAGAAGAGAGCAATGATCGCGGCTTTATACATGCGCAAGCGTCCTTTTGTCGGGGGAAAGATTACGACTTGCCGTGCAGATAGTCGCCGAGGAGCGAGCGGCTGTGTTCGTCATCATGGCAGAAGACGCAAAGATTTTCCCAATTGCTGCCGTCGGCCGGATTATTGTTGTGATTGCCGTCCTTGTGGTGGACGGTCAACAAGTGCAACGTGGCGAGATCGACCTCGCGGGCACACTTGGCGCAGATCCAGCCGTGCAGCTTGAGAGAGCGTTCGCGGTAATTGCTCGACGACTCCGCCTCGGCGCGCATCCGCCGCACGGCTGCGTCGATTTCTTCCTGACTCTTGGCCGGCTGCGGCCGTTTGTTACGGGGACGAAAGGTCGTCATGACAACTCCTGTTGATATTGAGAAACCGGGCACCCACAAGAGGTGCCCCTACCCTAACGCGACATCCAGGATCATCATCACCGTAAAGCCGAGCAAGGTTCCGACGGTTGCCAGGTCGGTATTTTTCTCCAATTGTGACTCGGGGATGAGTTCCTCAACCACGACATAGATCATTGCCCCGGCGGCAAAGGAGAGGGCATAAGGGAGGAGCGGCTGCATGGTCAGCACCGCCGCGGCGCCGATCACCGCTGCGACCGGCTCGACCGCACCGGAGAGCTGGCCATACCAGAAGCTCTTGAGCCGGCTCATCCCCTCGCGCCTTAAGGGCGCGGCAACGGCCAGCCCTTCGGGAAAGTTCTGGATGCCGATGCCGATCGCCAAGGCCAGAGCCCCGGCGTAATTACTTTCGGGGAGACC
>JAXMLA010000271.1:0-2801 GCA_034370465.1 Desulfuromonadales bacterium | reverse complement strand
AGTAGTCAAGTAGTCAGGGGCGTCCCCCAAGAGCGGCCAGCGGACAGCTCAGTGGCGCCGGTCTTCAGGCTCTGGAGTACCTGTCGCATCGACCTCAGGCCCTTTCGTAGGCGTCGATGAAGTCGTCGCGGGGGATACCCGCCTGCGTGCAGATCATCCGCAGTGTCGACGCTTTGATCGTTCGGTGATTCGGCATGGTCAGAGGGGTGCGGCTGCCGTCCGGATTCTCCCGCACCAGAGCGAGGTGCTCCGCCCTTCTCGCGACCCGAAAACCCAAACGCTCCAGGGTCCTGAGCACGCGGGCCAAGGGTGCATCGACCGGAAACTTGGACATCAGCCGGCGGCCCGCACGTCAGGGATTGCCGCCTCGCCGACAAATGCCTCCAGAATCGGAGGGTCCATCTCCAGAACGTCTTCGCCGAACGTCTCGATATGGAAACGAATCGCCGATGTCACGTCAGCCATCGCCTCCTCATAGGTGTCGCCCTGGCCCACCACCACACCCTTCATGCCGAGGGGGTAGGCCGCATAGCCGTCCGGGTGTTTCTCCACGATCACTTTCAAACTCCGCATGTCGATTGCCTCCATTGCCATCGGAAACGGCCAAGGTCACTCCCGCACATCGCATGCACCGAGGTCCCGCGCCAGGTGCCGAACACACTCCCGCAGGGTTTCATCCTCCTGCAGCACTTCCTTCATGCGCCGGCTCGCCTGTGTCACCGCCGACTCCGTCACCCCAAACTCCGCACCGATCTCCCTGAGTTTGCGGCCGCTGTATCGGTGGCAAAGATACAGGCTCACACGCCGCGCCGTGGCTCGGTCTGCCTCGAACCGCCCTTCCACGACCCCACGGATCGCGGCCACGGCCGGTTTCCCCACGATCGCTCGAAGCGCGGGCAGCTCCCGGTCTGCCGGCGGCTTTCCCAGAAACTCTTCTTGAACCCACGTAACGAACCCATCCGTGCCCAGGAACGTAGAGGCCACCACCTTCTCAAGGGGGCTCCCCAGCTCCTGCCCGATCACCCCTTCCACGAAGTCCCTGTACCGACGCTGTGCCGTTTCGTCGTCAGGGCCGAAGTGCGCCAAGACCCCCTCGCGCACCAGCCAACTCGGCGCCGGGTCAAGCCCTGCGTAGGCCCGATAGCTCGACCAGGGGTATTCTGCCGGCGTTGCTACGATCTTCGCTCGAACCGGGTTGAGGTGGATGTACCGCGACAGCTCGTCCACGTACGCGTCGCGCTCCACCAGAATCGCCTTATAACGCCCCTGAAACAAGTGACCCGCCCGCTGTCGCTTCACGTTGAAATAGGTCGTGTACGCTCCGTTGACGTGTGCCAAGATCTGCGACAGGTTGCCGCGCGGGGTCTCCAGCAGCAGGTGGTAGTGATTCGACATCAGGCAGTAGACGTGCACCCGCGCCCCGTAGCGGGTCGTGGCCGATTCCAGATACGACAGGAACCGCTCCCGGTCCTTCTGGCTCCGGAAGACCACCTTGCGTTCATTGCCCCGCGACGTCAGATGGTAGAACGCCCCGGGGTACTCGATACGCAGTGCCCGAGCCATCGATCACCCTTCCCCGTTGGAATCCTCACCTGCCGATGGGGATCGATGGTACCAGGAGTCTGTCAAAAGTGTAGGTTTGACCCCGAAGCCCGGTTTAGTGACAACGAACCAACGAACCAACGAACCAACAGCCACAACCCCGGAGTAGTCAAGTAGTCAGGGCGTCCCCCGAGAGGCCCCCTCGGTGTTCCGTCCCTCGGTGTTCCCGAGAGGCAACGAGCGTTGGAAACGCCAGGGGATCCAGCAGGGAATGCACCGTTGCACTTACCTCCAGCTTTCCCGAAACAGATCGGCCGACTCGGCGACGGGAGGGGATAGATTCATAGCCTCTCAGGCCTCCCCGCCCCCGAAAACTACGAAACTACCAGCGGCCCCTCCAGCGCCCTACCTCCCGGCGAGGAGTAGTCAAGTAGTCAGGGGCGTCCCCCAAGATAGGTCGCATGTGCACGATGTCCGCGACCCTTGTATCCCTGCTGGAAGGCGGGCAGACTATCTCGTGAGCAACTAAATATAGTGGCTGTTTCTCTCGTGAAATGTTAGGATGAGCCGCGATGAGCAAACAGGAAAAACTGCTCCAGAGATTCCAAACGAAGCCGACGGATTTCACTTGGACAGATTTGAAAAGCCTGCTTGCTGGTTTCGGGTATGAGCTTGCTGCCGGCGGCAGGACGGGCGGGTCAAGGGTCAGATTTCTTCATCCGGAGCGGCCGCCCATCATCATGCACAAGCCGCACCCGACTCCGGTGCTCAAACGCTACCAGATCGAGCAGATTCTGGTGTTTCTCAAGAAAGAAGGTGGCATATGAAAGACATGCTATCGCATAAAGGCTACTTCGGTTCGATTCATTACAATCACGACGACCGCATTTTTTACGGCAAGATCGAGTTCATCCGTGCACTCGTGAGCTATGCGGGGAAAGATGCCGACACGCTGGTGGGCGCCTTCGTTGAAGCGGTCGAAGATTATCTCGCCCTGTGCGCCGAGCAGGGTAAAGAGCCGGAGAAGCCCTTCAAGGGCTCGTTCAATGTTCGCATTGCCCCCGAACTGCACGAGCGGGTTGCCATCGCAGCATCACAGCACGGCATGAGCTTGAACCGTTTCGTCGCCGAAGCCCTCAACCAAGCGGTTCTTGAGAATCAGATGGGCTGAACGGCTGTCTCCCCCTCGCTTCCCGAGCCGCTCTTCCTCCCAAGAATGAACAACCTTCGGTTCCCCCATTTTTTGACCCCGGTGTTGC
>JAXMLA010000270.1:0-1934 GCA_034370465.1 Desulfuromonadales bacterium | reverse complement strand
TGAAGCCGAGCGCGGCCTGTACAGGAAGGGCTCGCCGGGAACGCACCTCCGCCTGCCAGGCGGACCGCAGGGGATTGGGCCGGTACCCCATCTCCGTGGCCAGTTTCACAACTCGATCGCGTGTGGCCACCGACACTTTTCTCAGATTGCTGCCCATCGCAAAAGACACGGTCGCGGTGCTGACGCCCGCCTTTTGCGCTATATCCCAATACGTCGGGGATTTCATGGCTAACCAAGTAACATAAAAACCTCTTGATGGCAACAAGACAGAAGCGGATATTGCGAACCGTTGGATTAGAAAAGCGAATTTAAGGTAAAGAATTGGGAGACAAACATGAAGAAAACGTTAGCGCGAATCATAGCAGGCTTGGCCACCTTCGTCGCAGGGTACGGCGTGGCCATGGCGCAGTCCGTATGGGTCGGCGACGGCACGGGCATAGACATCACCTCGAACGGAAATCCGGGCTGGAATGGAAGCGGCATTCCCAACGCCGTGGATGCGGTCGCGGATTACAGTCTGTTGACGACCCGTATACAAAACATCACTGTGTCTCCCACCAATGGCACGATGATCCTCAATACGGCAGGGGCCGTAACCTTCGGATTCGATTGGGCGAATCCTGCACTAAAACCCGTTGTGTTTGATGTCAGCTCGGGGCGGGCCCTGCTTGATCTGGGCGGAACGAACACGGGGCGGTCCGTCACGTTTCGCAACGGATGGACGCTTAATGACAATCTCTTAAGTACATGGTCCAACAAGTCGGCTTCTTTTACATTAAACGTGCAGGGGGTGATCACGGGCGCCGGCGGCATCGAGACGTATAGCTGGAGCGATGTGAAGCAATTGTACAACCTCTTTTTTAATCTGTCGGGCGCGAATACGTTTTCCGGCGGTATCGTTGTCGGATCGAATACCATCCTGGGCCTTGGACATTCCATGGCGGCGGGGACCGGCGACATTGTGATGACGAACAATACGGCGATACAGCTCCATATCGGCACCATGAATATTACCAACAACATTCGAACCGCAAACAGCTCAGATTATGGCACTTTGATTATGTCGCAGGCATCGTCGGCCATCTCGCTCTATGGTAACATTACGGGTACGGGGCGGGCCCGACTGGGCGGTACCGGCGGGAGTTCCGGAACGTTTATTCTAAAAGGAACCAATACCCCTCAGTTTGAAATGATGCCGGCGAGCGGCAGTACGATGGCCGTTCAGGTGGACAATGACTATTCCATGCCGGCCGGGGGCATCTTGATGGCGGGCTCGGCCGGTCGGCAGACGACCCTGAGATTCAATGCGGCGGGGACCTATACACAGGGCATCGCTTCGATGCTGGGTTGGGATGCGGCAAATCATGTCAATTTCACAATGGTGGTTGGCACGACCGACACGTTGGCCGACAAAGTGACTTTGAATTCGGCGACCGCAATGAATTTCTCGGTTCCGACAGGCGGAGTCTCACTGGTTGCGGGCCATGCAGGCGGCACACTGGAGGTCCAGACGCAACTGACCGATCTCGGATCGAACCGCAATGTTCTTGTAACCGGGCCGGGAACGGTGATTATCTCGAGGGAAACGGGGAATGCCTATGGCGGCACGACCACTGTCAGCTCGGGCACCCTGCTGGTCAACGGCAGCCTCGGTGGCGCCGGAGCGGTGACGGTCGCCGCAGGCGCGACTCTGGGTGGAGCGGGAGTCATCACGGGCCACACGACCGTGAACGGAACGCTATCCCCGGGAACCTCGCCGGGAACTTTGACCTTCGAAGGCAACCTGACGCTCGGCAGCGGATCGACCAGCGAGTTTGAAATCAACGGACTGCTTGTCGGTCAGTACGATCAGGTTCTATTGAGCTCCCTGGGCACGCAAAACCTCACGCTCGGCGGCACGCTGGATGTGACGTTCGGGACGTTTGACGCCAACA
>JAXMLA010000269.1:0-38607 GCA_034370465.1 Desulfuromonadales bacterium | reverse complement strand
TCCTGAGCGAGCGACATTCAATGCCTCGCTAGCCGCACGGTCAAAGTAAGCCCGATTCTGTTCCAGAAGAGGAGGAGCTATTCCTTCTCTAGCCAATGGCACTGAACAGTCAATCACACGTTTTCTCCACTCAATTTTTGACTAGACCAAGTCCACATAATCGTTCCGCAACTCTATCTTTTTCCGAGAGAAGGGGTGGCGCTATGAGGGGCCACTCAATGCCAAGATCCGGATCATTCCACAGAATCGCCCGCTCGTGCTGCGGCGCATAATATTCAGTCGTTTTATATAGAAAATCCGCCGAATCTGACAACACGAGAAACCCGTGCGCGAGACCCGGTGGTATCCACATCTGCCGCTTGTTTTCCTCGGACAAGATTTCCCCCACCCACTGGCCAAAGGTCGGCGAATCGCGGCGAATATCGACGGCAACGTCAAAGATTTCGCCTTGCGTGCAACGCACCAGCTTCCCCTGCGGCTGCTCGATCTGATAATGGAGGCCGCGCAGCACACCGCGCGCCGAGCGGGAGTGATTATCCTGGACGAAATGCGCGGTGACGCCGGTGGCTTCGCGAAAGACTTTCTCGTTGAAGCTTTCGAAGAAGAAGCCGCGGCTGTCGCCGAAGACCTTCGGTTCGAGAATCAGGACATCGGGGATGGCGGTTAGGATAACATTCATATGCAAACTCACTTACTTGTAATAACCTCATGCAAAATCAAGCGTTCAACCCCAAGGTCGCACGGATCTGCTGCAGGAACTGATCCACATCATCCAGACTGCCCATGATCTGTCCACAGATGACCTCCTGATCGATCTTTTCATAATCGTGGGCAAGAAAATTCCGAAAACCGGCGATGCTTGCAAAACGATAGGCAAAATCTGCAGCCAGAATTTTGTTTTCACCCAAAATATCAAACGACTCCGCATAGGATTGCGGTATACGCAACCCTTTATGCTTGATCACCATCTCTGCCAACACAATGCAACTATCCGACAACAGATAGAGATAATGAAGTAAAGCACCACGATAGACGGGATCAGTGGCAAATCTGACCTGACAATCATCCTTGATGGAACGGATAATCGAAAGATGTTCCTTAATCCGTCCTATTTTCTGATGTATGAGTTCCACAACTACACCCCCATGGCATAAAGCCGCTGCAATTTGAAGTCGGTGCAACTATGCAGCACTTTCAGCTCGAAGTCTTCCCGAGCGACATCGTCACTCACGTAAAGAACCTGCCCATTCCTGACGATTTCATCGTTCAATATCAGATTCCCGGAGAGATCCAGCAGCACCACGTCAATATCGTTTCTTTTCAGTTGACGGCAGAGGTCTGCATAGAGACGAAATTTCAGGGCGGCTCCGCTCTTTTTATCACGGTTGCGCAGCAACACGGCAATATCGATATCACTGGTTAAAGAGTTTATTCCCTTGGCGGTTGAACCGAAGAGATAAGCGGCAACGATCTCTTCCTGGTATGCAGAAAAAACAGGGGCAAGGGCAATTTTTAACTGTTTCGTATCCATGTTCACAACCTTGTGTCCCTGTTAACCAACACTCTCAACCAAAACCCTCTCCAGATACTCCCGGTAGCTCGATTTTGGCGTCGCTGCGACGATTTCGGCAAAACGCTTCTGATCGACAAAACCTTTACGCAGAGCGATCTCTTCGAGGCAGGCGATCTTCAAGCCCTGACGCTGCTCGAGGGTACCGATGAAGTGACTCGCTTCGAGGAGGCTCTGGTGGGTGCCGGTATCGAGCCAGGCAATGCCGCGGCCGAGACATTCGACAGTGAGCTGGCCACGGCGCAGATATTCGAGGTTGACGTCGGTGATCTCCAGTTCGCCGCGCGCTGATGGTTTCATGTTGCGGGTAATCTCCACCACCTGCTGGTCGTAGAGATAAAGACCGGGGACGGCAAAGTGCGACTTGGGGTTGGCCGGTTTCTCTTCGATGGAGAGGACCTGGCCGGCTTTGTCGAATTCGACGACACCGTAGCGCTCGGGGTCCTGCACCTGGTAACCAAAGACCATGGCACCGCGGCTGAATTCGGTCATGATCCGATCGATCCGCATCTGTCCGTAGAAGATATTATCGCCAAGAATCAGGCAGACCGGATCGCCGGCAATGAACTCTTCGCCGACGAGAAATGCCTGGGCAATCCCCTTCGGCTCGGCCTGCACGGCATAGGAAAGGCGGATGCCGAAACGGCTGCCGTCCCCGAGCAGCGCTTCAAAACGCGGGACGTCATGCGGCGTCGAGATGATGAGGATATCGTTGATTCCCGCCAGCATCAGCGTCGACAGCGGATAGTAGATCATCGGCTTGTCGTAGACCGGCTGCAACTGCTTGCTCGCCACCAAGGTGAGGGGATAAAGACGACTACCGGCGCCGCCGGCGAGAACAATCCCTTTTTTGATCATGTGTTTGGCTCCTAAAAATCGGTGACGCGTGACAGGTGACGAGTGACAAATTACCCGTTACCCGTTACCCGTTACCCGTTACGCTCCCGCAAATAGAGAGCCAAGCTTTCCCGCCAGTGCGGCAGAGTCGCACCGGTGGCGGACAGGTACTTTTCTTTACTGAAGACCGAATAGGCCGGACGCGGTGCGGGTAAAGGGTACTCGTCGGTGCGGATCGGCACAACACGGTTCGCTTTAAGCGCTTCACCACTGGACTTGGCTAATTCAACAATCGTTTCGGCGAAACCGTGCCAACTGCACTCACCGAGATTGCTGAAATGATAAAGGCCGAAAAGGTCAGTGACGGTTGACGCGAAATCAGTGACGGGTGACGCGAAGTCCGTGACGGGTGGTTCCGCTTCTGACCCTGTCACCCGTAACCCGTCACGCGTCACCGCTTCATCGTCACGCGTCACTATTTTTAACAAGTTAAAAATAGCCGCCGCCAAATCGCCGGTATAGGTCGGCGAACCGATCTGGTCGGCAACAACGCGCAGCTCATCGCGCTCGGCGGCGAGACGGAGCATGGTCTCGACGAAATTTTTGCCGCCGGGGCCGTAGAGCCAGCTGGTACGCAGGATGAAGTAGCGGGACAGGCCACTCGCGACAATGGCGGCTTCGCCGGCAAGTTTGGAGCGGCCGTAGGCGGAGAGGGGGCCGGTCGAATTGCTCTCGGTGTATGGACTCCCCTTGTCACCGCTAAAGACGTAGTCGGTGGAGATGTGGACCAGGATTGCACCGACCGCTTGTGCCGCCTCAGCCAGATAGCCGGGGCCAACCCCGTTGACGCGGGTTGCCAGCTCTTCCTGACTTTCACAACCATCAACATTGGTAAAAGCGGCGCAGTTCACAATCACATCCGGCTGCAGGCGGGTCATCTCGGCCAGGACCTGCGCGCGATCGGTAAGATCGAAACCCGGCAGATCGTAGTTGCTGACGACATAATCACCCGGCGCCAATGCCCGCACCTTGCGGGCGAGCATGCCGTTGGCCCCGATGAGAGCGAGACGCTTTGCTGTCATCCTAACGCGTCCCATACTGTTGCTGATAGTAATCCCGATACACTCCGCTGGTGATCTCTTCCACCCAGTCACGATGCTGAAGATACCAGTCGATGGTCTGGTCGATCCCCTGCTCGAAGGTCAGGGAGGGTTCCCAGCCGAGTTCACTGCGGATTTTACTGGCGTCGATAGCATAGCGACGGTCGTGACCGGGGCGGTCGGTGACGAAGCGGATCAGGGAGCGGCGGGGCTGGCCGTCCGGCAGCAGCCCGACCTTGGCGTCGAGAAGGTCGCAGATGGTGTGGACGACTTCGAGATTCTGCTTTTCGTTGTTGCCGCCGATGTTGTAAGTCTCACCGACCCTGCCGGCTTGCAGCACGCGCAAGATGGCAGTGCAGTGATCGACGACAAAGAGCCAGTCGCGCACTTGCCGGCCGTCGCCATAGACCGGCAGCTCCTTGCCGTGCAGGGCGTTGCTGAGAATCAGCGGAATCAACTTTTCGGGGAAGTGGTAGGGGCCGTAGTTGTTGGAACAGTTGGTGATCAGGGTCGGGAGTTTATAGGTGTGATGGTAGGCGCTGACCAGGTGGTCGGAAGAAGCTTTACTCGCCGAGTAAGGGGAGCGGGGGTCGTAGGGGGTGGTTTCGGTGAAGAAACCGGTGTCGCCGAGGGAACCGTAGACTTCGTCGGTGGAGACATGGAGAAAACGTGGAGCCGTGACGGGTGACGGTGGAGCCGTGACGCGTAACGCGTCACGCGTCACGGGCTGCCAAGCCTTCCTGGCAGCCTCCAGCAAGGTGAAGGTGCCGACGATGTTGGTCTGAATGAACTCGGCCGGACCGGTGATGCTGCGATCGACGTGCGACTCGGCGGCAAAGTGAACGACGGTGTCGATCTCTTCGGCGACAAAGAGTTCGTTGACCAGGGCGCTGTCGCAGATATCCCCCTGGACGAAACGATAACGGGGATCGGTCTCGATATCGGCGAGATTGCGCGGATTCCCGGCATAAGTGAGTTTATCAAGATTGACCAGTCGACAGTCTCCGAGCTGCTGCAGCGCCAGGCGTACAAAGTTCGAACCGATAAACCCGCAGCCGCCCGTCACTAAAATATTTTTCATTGTTATCCCGTTCCTCCCGACAAACATCGGCACAAACAGTAAGGAGAATTTCTTACTATTTTGCCTGCGTCATTGCAATGTTAAAGATTTTTCGTCGCCTGTGTGACTCTGGTCTGACTAGCGCAATTTCTCCAAAATCTGCTGCATGCTCGCCTCCGCTGCCAGCACGCTGCTGTGGAGATGAATTTCCGGATTCTCCGGTGCTTCGTAGCTGCTGTCGATACCGGTAAAGTTCTTTAGTTCACCGCGGCGCGCCTTGGCGTAGAGGCCTTTGGGATCGCGGCGTTCGCATTCTTCCAGCGGCGTATCGACGAAGACGTCGATGAACTCGCCGACGGGAAAGAGCTCCCGTGCCATGCGCCGCTCGGCCCGGTAAGGGGAGATGAAGGAGACGAGAACGATGAGGCCGGCATCGACCATCAGCTTGGCGACTTCGGCGATGCGGCGGATATTCTCGACGCGGTCGGCTTCGGTGAAACCGAGATCGCGATTGAGGCCATGGCGGACATTGTCGCCATCGAGGAGATAAGTGTGCCGCCCTTCGGACAGGAGACGCTTTTCGAGGAGATTGGCGATCGTCGACTTGCCCGAGCCGGAGAGTCCGGTAAACCAGATGCAGGAAGGCTGCTGATGCTTGATCGCGGCCCGCGCTGCTTGATTCACTTCGAGGGACTGCCAGTGGATATTCGTTGCCCGGCGCAGGGCAAAGTCGATCATGCCGGCGCCGACGGTTTCGTGGGTGAATTTGTCGATCAGGATCAAGCCGCCGAGGATGCGGTTCTGCGCATAGGGTTCAAAGACCACCGGCTGGCTGGTGCTGAGGTTGACGACGGCAATCTCATTGAGGGCCAGGGTGCGGGCGGCAAGGTGGGCGCCGCTGTTGACGTCTTCGCGATACTTGATCGTCGTCACCGTCGCCGTCACCTCCTTGGTATGCATCTTGAGGAGATAAGGGCGTCCCGCCACCAGCGGCGACTCGGACATCCAGAGGAGGCGCACCTCAAACTGGTCGGAGACCTGAGGGGGATTGGCGGCAGCGACGATCATGTCGCCGCGACTGACATCGACTTCGTCGCTGAGAGTGAGGGTCACCGACTCACCGGCGCTGGCCCGTTCCTGACTCCCCGAGCGGACGACGATCTCCTTGACCCGGCTGGTCATCCCGGAAGGGAGGATGCGCACGGCATCACCGGGCCGCACCGCTCCCTGGGCAATGCGGCCGCAAAAACCGCGGAAGTCGAGATTGGGGCGATTGACCCACTGCACCGGCAGACGAAATGGCCCGGAACTGACGTTGGTAACACTGGCGACGTCGACGCGATCAAGATAATCGATGAGGCTCGGCCCGTCATACCAGGGGGTCTGCGGGCTCGACGTCATGATATTGTCGCCGTCGAGAGCACTCAAGGGGATAGCTTGCACGACGCTAAAGCCGAAATCTTTGGCAAACTCGTGGAACTCGGCGACGATCTCGGCAAAGACCGCCGGGTCGAAAGCGACGAGATCCATCTTGTTGACGGCGAGGACGACTTGACGAATCCCCATCATCGCGACAATCCGGCTGTGGCGGCGGGTCTGGGTCAGCACCCCCTTGCGGGCATCGATGAGGATGATCGCCAGATCGGCCGTCGACGCTCCGGTCGCCATGTTGCGGGTGTACTGTTCGTGACCGGGGGTATCGGCGACAACAAAGCGCCGTTTGTCGGTGGCAAAGAAGCGATAAGCAACGTCGATGGTGATCCCCTGTTCGCGCTCGGCCTGCAAACCGTCGACCAGCAGGGCAAAATCGATCTTCTCCCCCTGGGTGCCGAACTGCTTGGAGTCGCTGGCCAGAGCGGTCATCTGGTCATCAAAGATCGACTTCGATTCATGCAGGAGGCGACCGATCAGGGTTGACTTGCCGTCATCGACACTGCCGCAGGTAATAAAGCGCAGGGTCGGCCGGATCGCGCTATTCCCGGAAATTTCAGTGCTCATCAGAAATACCCCTCCTGCTTCTTCTTCTCCATCGAACCGGGCTGATCCGAATCGATCAACCGCCCCTGCCGTTCCGAATCGCGGGCACACATGGTCTCGGCGATGACTTCCGCCAGCGTCGTCGCCGAGCTCTCCATCGCCCCGGTCAGGGGGTAACAACCGAGGGTGCGGAAGCGGACGGAGCGAAGCTCCGGCACTTCACCCGGTTCGAGAGGGAGTCGTTCGTCATCGACAAGGATCCAGGTGCCGTTGCGCTTGACCACCGGCCGCTCCTTGGCAAAGTAAAGGGGGACGATAGGGATCTCCTCGGTTTCGATATACTGCCAGATATCCTGCTCCGTCCAGTTCGACAGGGGAAAGACCCGCAGACTCTCGCCGTCGCGGATGCGGGTGTTGTAAAGATTCCACAGCTCAGGTCGCTGCTGTTTCGGATCCCAGCGATGACCGGGTGAGCGGAAGGAGAAGATCCGCTCCTTGGCCCGCGACTTCTCTTCATCACGCCTTGCGCCGCCGAAGATGACATCGAAGTTGTAATGATCGAGGGCCTGTTTCAAGGCCTCGGTCTTCATCACATCGGTGTAGTAGGACGAGCCGTGCGTAAAGGGGGTGATGCCGGCGGCCTGTCCCTCGGCATTGGTATAGGTCAGCAGCGTCATCCCTGCTTCTTTGACCATCCGCTCGCGGTGGATATACATCTCGCGGAATTTCCAGGTGGTGTCGACGTGCAGCAGAGGAAAGGGGGGCGGCGCCGGATAAAAGGCCTTCTGTGCCAGATGGAGCATGACCGAGGAATCTTTACCGATGGAGTAGAGCATGACCGGATGTTTCGCCCCGGCCACTGCCTCGCGGATAATTTCAATACTCTCGGCTTCGAGCTGGTTGAAGTTCATGGCACACCTTTACATGGATTCAGCAGGGACAAGAAAGACAAATAGCCCTTCCGCTGGTGGCGGAAGAGCTATTTTTATTTGGCGTCCCCAGGGGGATTCGAACCCCCGTTACCGACGTGAAAGGCCGATGTCCTGGGCCGGCTAGACGATGGGGACGTAAATTTTAAAATGGTGAGCCGGGCGGGGGTCGAACCCACGACCATCTGATTAAAAGTCAGATGCTCTACCGACTGAGCTACCGGCTCACAAGAGAAGTCTTTATAGTGGAAGCTTCCCGGTTTGTCAACGGAAAAAAACCGTTCCATTAATGTTTAGCAAAAGGGGTTGGCAAGCTGGATGGTCTGGTCACGACGCGGGCCGACCGAGACCAGAACCACCGGACAGCCGGTGAGTTCGACCAGTTTGTCGAGATAATCGCGGGCGCTCTGCGGCAGCGCTTCGTAACTCTTGATCTCGGAAATATCCCCCTTCCAGCCGGGGAAGGAGGTGTAAACCGGCACACACTCCGCCAGAACTTCCGGATCACGCGGGAACTCGCTCAGCTCTTTCCCCCGGTAAGCGTAGGAAGTGCAGACCTTGATCTCTTCGAGATCATTGAGGACATCGAGTTTGGTAATCGCCAGACCGGTCATGCCGTTGCCGCGCACGGCTTCGCGCAGGGCAACCGCATCGAACCAGCCGGTGCGACGCGGCCGGCCGGTGGTCGCGCCGAACTCACTGCCGACGCGGCGCAGCTCCTCGCCCATAGCATCGTTGAGTTCGGTCGGGAAGGGACCTTCGCCGACGCGGGTGCAATAAGCTTTGGAGATACCGATGACGGCATCGATAAAGCGCGGCCCGACGCCAGTGCCGGTGCAGGCGCCGCCGGCCATGGTCGAGGAAGAGGTGACGTAGGGATAGGTGCCGTGATCGACATCGAGGAGACTCCCCTGCGCCCCTTCAAAGAGGATATTCTGCTTCTGCTCAATCGCCTCATTGAGGATTGCCGAGGAACAGCCGAGGTACTTTTCGAGCTCACGAGCATAAACCGTATATTCGGCGATGATCGCCGCTTCGTCGAGGGGGGGCTGGCCCAGAAACTTTTCAAGGAGGAAGTTCTTCTCGGGCAAAACTTCGCGGACTTTGGCGGCAAAGGTCTCGGGCTTGACCAGATCGCGCAGACGGATGCCGCGACGGCCGATCTTGTCTTCGTAGGTCGGGCCGATGCCGCGCCCGGTGGTGCCGATCTTGCGCTCGGTCTTGGAGCTTTCCCGGGCAATGTCGATGGCTTTGTGATACGGCATGATGACGTGGATATTGCCGTCGACCACCAGCTGGCTGTCATCCTTCATGTACCCCTTGGCCTTGAGCTTGACGATCTCTTCGAGGAAGACCTTGGGATCGAGGACGACGCCGTTGCCGATAACGCAACGCTTGCCGGCATGAAGAATCCCGGAAGGGATAAGGTGAAGGACTGTCTTTTCATTGCCGACCACCAGAGTATGACCGGCATTGTTCCCCCCTTGATAGCGGACCACAGCGTTGGCAAATTCCGTATAAATGTCTACGACCTTGCCCTTCCCTTCATCGCCCCACTGGGCCCCGACTACAACAACATTCGCCATGAGTTTTCTCCGATAATGGTTGATCCCGCCTCGGTGACAAGGAGGGGAATAAATAAATCAGCTGCTCTGTTAGAGGGCGACATCTCCGTCCAAGATCGCCTGCAACGGAATGATCCGTTCGTGCCCGTCATCCACCCAGATTACCCGCACCTCGGGGCGCTGGGCCTCCACCACCAGCACATGGCGGAAGGACATGTGCTTCGCATAAGCGATCGATTCTTCGAGACTGCGGGGGATGATATCCCGGGCGGCCGAATAACCCCGTTCGCGCAGCGCCTGCGCAATCTTCTGCGCCGCCTGCTTATCGGCGCCGCTCTGAAAGAGGAGGACATCGGTGCTCTGCTCGGCCGCGTGCTCGAGAACCAGATCGAGGGCCGAGAGGAGATTGAGGAGATCAAAAGCAAAACCGGTGGCAGCGGCCGGATAGCCGTAGCGGGCGGTAAGATGATCGTAACGCCCCCCCTGACAGACGGCGCGGCCAAGGCCGGGGAGAAAGCCCTGAAAGGTGATGCCGCTGTGATAATCGAGGCCGCGCAGTTCGCCGAGATCGAAGGTGACATGCTCTTCAAGACCATAGGTCTCAAGGACGGCGAGAACCTGGCGGAGGTTGGCGAGCGCTTGACAGGAACGTTCATTATGCACCGTCGCCGCTGCCTTTTCCAGAACCTCGCGGCCGCCAAAGAGGCGCGGCAGGACCAGCACTTCTTCGCGTACGGCAGAAGGCAGGGTCAGGGTATCGAGGAGACGGGTCAGTCCGGTCACCTCTTTGCGGGCAATCAGCGCCTGCAGGGCCCGCAGATCCGCCTCGGGGAGATCGAGCTGAGCCATGACGCCGCGATAGAATTCGACCTGACCGACATCGATGGTAAAGGTGGTGGCGCCAAAGGCCTTGAGGGACTCGATCGCCATGGCGATCATTTCGGCATCGGCCTCGGGACTCTGCAGACCGATGAGCTCGACCCCGGCCTGAAAGATCTCGCGATCCTTGCCCGACTGCTGTTCGGCATGGCGCAGCACCCGACCACTGTAACAAAGGCGCAGCGGCAGCGGCATTTCGTGCATGCGTGTCGCCACGATCCGCGCCACCTGCGGGGTCATATCCGGTGAGAAGGCGATGAGCTTGCCATCCTGACGATCGTCAAAACGGAAGGTCTTGTCGCGCAGGCCGTGCCCCATGCCGCGCTCAAGAACATCAAGATATTCCAGGGTGGGAGGGACGACCGGGCGGAACCCCCAGCGGCGGAAGAGTTCCAGGGCGGTCTCGGCGAGAAAGGCAATCTTGGCGGCTTTGGCCGGCAGAAAATCCTTGACGCCACGGGGGAGAAGGGGCTCGCTAGTGATCTCGGGAAGGGTCATGAACGAATAATCCGCTCTGATTCTGACGTTGTTGACAAGGGCATCACCCTAGCAACGAAGAGGGAAACGTGTCAAGGAGAAAGGGCTATTCCGCCGCCATCACAGTGCCGTTGGTGATCCGCAGCAGTACCGGCTTCTTCAGACCATCGCCGAGGGGATCAAAGGCCAGGTCACCGCTGACCGCGGGAAAATTCTTCACTTGCGCCAAGGCACTGCGCAGTTCGCTGCGGTTGCGGATTGCCCCCCCTTCGAGGAGAGCAATCAGGAGGCGGGCGAGGTCATAGCCCTGGGCTTCGAGGATACTCGGTTCTTCCCCGTAGCGCTCGGCATAGCGCGCCACAAAGTCACGGACGCGGGGCTGGTCGCTCCCCGCATAAAAGCCGACGGTAAAGACGGCGCCATCGACATACCGGGCGGAACGTTCAAGAAGTTCGGGGGTATTCCAGGCGCTGGTCCCGAGGAGTTGAACATTTTCAACGCCGTAATACGCCAGATAGGACGCAATCAGGGCGACGCGCTCGCCGACATCGGGGATAAAGAGGACATCAAAGGGGAGCGGAGCATTGCGCACCACCACTTTGCTCGAATCCTTGCTGGTGGGGTCAGGGATGGCGGGATTCTCCCCCTTGAGCAGCTTGATCGGCGTGCGGAAATCGCTGTCACTATCGCTGTAACTCTGCCGACTGACCATTGTCCCGCCATGGCGCACAACCGCCTGGCTGAAGAGCTCGGCAAACTCCTGGCCAAGCCGATTGTCCGGAGCGAGGATGGCAAAACGCTTGCGGCCGCTGCCGGCGCTGGCGTAACGAACCAGGGATTCGACCTGCTGGTGACTGGTGAGGGCGGTGCGGAAGACGTAAGCACCGATCTCCGGCACTCCCTCCTTCTGCGCCAAGGTGAGCAGAGGAATCTGCAACCTTTCCGCCTCGGCCGCGGCGGCAACCGCGGCGCCGCCGGTCAAGGGGCCGATAATCGCCATTACCCGCTCTTCATTGCCGAGCGCTGTGACGGCACGCCGATTCTCTTCGGGATCGCTGCCGGCGTCACGCACGATAAAGGTCAGCGGCTGCGCCTGGAGAGGGCGTTCGGCCAGAGCCATGTCGATCCCCCGCTGCACCGCCTCGCCAAAGGAAGCAAATCGATCCTGCAGGGGAAGGATGACACCGACCGCGCGGCGCAACCACACCCCCCCTTCGAGGGTATCACGCATCTGCAAGGCCTCGCTGCGCCGGCAAAATGGGAGGCTTCCGTTCAGCGCTTCGGCAAGAAACTGGCGCGCCATGGCTGTTTCAGAGACTTGCAGGGCGCGACGGGCGCGTTCGGTCTGCAGGTCGTAACGGAGCGCCGTCACCCCCAACTGTGCGGCGAAACGGCTGAGCTCATCGTCACTGGCACTCTGCAGCAGCGATTGCTCCTGACGACAAAGCTCATCCCGCTCCGCCACTGTTGCCAGCGGCAGGGATTGGGCGATCACCGTCAGTGCGTTGAACTTCTCCCCTTGCATCTTCATCCCCAGGAGCAGAGCCTGCCAACGCTGCTTCCGCTCCGCAGCATCGAGTTGCCCCGGGTCGATGACCAACAGGTTGGCAACGCCTTCCTTGACTGCCTGGCCAAGGGCAATCTGCGCCGCCGCCAAAGCGATCGTATCCCCGGGCAACTGCTCTTCCGCCGGAATCCGCTCCAACAGGAGGAGCGCCGCATCCTTCTTCCCTTCCTTGAGACAGAGCATGGCTATGCGGCGCAGCTCACTACTGACCACTGTCGCCGCACGACTCTGCGCCACGCCTTCCCCACAAAGAGCGGCGCCCGGCGCCGACGCGGGGAGAAGAAGAGCACACACCAGGGTGAAACCTGCAAGGAAGGAACGCGGTAAGACCATCAAAGATTTCTCCTAATCGAACATCTTCTTGACCTTGTCAAAGAAGCTCTTCTCCGAGGGACAAAGGCTCTCACCCCCTTCACGGGAGAACTCCTCCAGCAACTCCCGCTGCCGGGCGGTCAGCTTGGTCGGGGTCTCGACGCGCAAAACCACGAGCTGATCGCCGCGCCCATAACCCTGTAGGCTGGGGAAGCCCTTGCCGGTCAGTTTCAAGGTCTTGCCGGACTGGGTTCCGGCGGGAACCTTCATCCGCACCTTGCCGTCGAGGGTCGGCACCTCCAGATCGCAACCGAGAGTCGCCTGCGGAAAGGAGATCGGCACTTCACAGATGACGTTCTGTCCGTGCCGCTCAAAGATGGCGTGGGGCTTGACCTCGATGACCACATAGAGGTCACCGGGCGGGCCGCCCTGCACGCCACTCTCCCCTTCGCCGCTGAGTTTGAGGCGGCTGCCGGTCTCGACGCCGGCAGGAATCTTCAGCGACAGCGTGTGCGTCGCCCGCACCCGGCCGGTGCCGCGGCAATCGGCACAGGGCGATTCGATAATTTTGCCGGTACCGCGACATTCGTGGCAAGGCCGGGCCATGGTGAAGAAACCCTGCTGAAAACGGACCTGGCCGCTGCCGCGACAGGTGTTGCAGGTCTTGGCGCTCGTCCCTTTTTTGGCGCCGGAACCGCTGCAGGTCTTACAGCTCTCCTGGCGCGGAATCTGGAGCTTGGTCTCGGTGCCAAAAGCCGCTTCGTCAAAGGTGACCTTGAGGTTGTAGCGAAGATCGTCCCCGCGCTGACCGCGTTGACTGCCACCGCCGCTGCGGCGGCCGCCGCCAGCGCCGAAGATATCACCGAAAATATCGCCAAAGATATCTTCAAAGCCGGCACCGCCCCCGTAGCCGCCACCCTGGGATTCGACGCCGGCATGGCCATACTGATCGTAGGCCGCGCGCTTCTGGGCGTCGGAAAGGACGGAGTAGGCTTCGCTCAGCTCCTTGAACTTCTCTTCCGCCGCCTTGTCACCCGGGTTCTTGTCGGGATGAAATTTGATCGCCAGCTTACGGTAAGCCTTCTTGATTTCGGTCTCGCTGGCGTTTTTGTTCACCTCGAGAATTTCGTAATAATCGCGTTTTTCTGCCAAGGGAGGGATCCTCTTCTTCATCTGTAGAAATGCAAGCAGGGGCGCAGCATGCTGCGCCCCTACACGTCATCGAATCGTCACATTTACTTCTTATCTTTATCGACTTCTTCGTATTCGGCTTCCACGACCTTCTCGTCACCACCGCTCTCGGCCGCCGGCTCGGCGCTGGGGTCGGCGCTCTGCGCCTGCTCCTGCGCATACATCGCTTCAGCGAGTTTGTGCGCCGACTGCGCCAGGGCTTCGCTCTTGTTCTTGATCGCTTCGGCGTCTTCGCCTTCCATGGCGGTCTTCACCTCGGCAATCGCCGCTTCAATCGCCCCGCGGGTCGCTTCATCGACCTTGTCGCCGTGCTCCTTCAGCGCCTTCTCCGTCGAATAGACCAGACCATCGGCATGGTTGCGTGCCTCGATCACTTCCCGCTTCTTACGATCCTCATCGGCATGCGCCTCGGCATCGCGCACCATCTTTTCGACCTCTTCCTTGGACAGACCCGAGGACGAGGTAATGCGAATCGACTGCTCCTTGCCGGTGCCGAGATCCTTGGCTCCGACATGGACGATACCGTTGGCATCGATATCGAAGGTGACCTCAATCTGCGGCACGCCGCGCGGCGCCGGGACGATGCCGCTGAGCTCGAAGTTGCCAAGGGTCTTGTTATCCCGCGCAAACTCGCGCTCCCCCTGGAGGACATGCACCGAGACCGCCGGCTGATTATCCGAAGCAGTGGAGAAGACCTGACTCTTCTTGCAGGGGATGGTGGTGTTCTTCTCGATCAGCTTGGTCAAAACCCCGCCGAGAGTCTCGATGCCGAGAGAGAGGGGGGTGACGTCGAGGAGGAGGACATCCTTGACGTCGCCGCGCAGGACGCCGCCCTGAATCGCCGCGCCGATAGCGACAACTTCGTCCGGGTTGACCCCTTTGCTCGGCGCTTTACCGAAGATCTCCTGCACGCGCTTCTGCACCGCCGGCATGCGGGTCATACCGCCGACGAGGATCACTTCATCAATCTCGGCGGCGGTGAGGCCGGCATCTTTCAGGGCGATCTTGCAGGGTTCGACAAGTTGGTCGAGGAGGCCGGCACAGATACTTTCGAGTTTGGCGCGGGTCAACTTGACGAGCAGGTGCTTCGGACCGGTGGCATCCGCGGTGATAAAGGGGAGATTGACTTCCGTCTCCATCGACGAAGAAAGTTCGCACTTGGCCTTCTCCGCCCCTTCCTTCAAACGCTGTAGTGCCATCTTGTCGGTGCGCAGATTGATCCCCTGCTCGCGCTTGAACTCGTCGGCGACATAATCGATGATCGCCTGGTCAAAGTCTTCGCCGCCGAGGAAGGTGTCGCCGTTGGTCGATTTGACCTCGAAGACGCCGTCGCCGAGTTCGAGGATGGAGATGTCAAAGGTGCCGCCGCCAAGGTCAAAGACCGCAATCTTCTCTTCCTTCTTCTTGTCGAGACCGTAAGCCAGGGCAGCCGCGGTCGGCTCGTTGATGATGCGCAGGACATTGAGACCGGCGATCTTGCCGGCATCCTTGGTCGCCTGGCGCTGCGAATCGTTGAAGTAGGCAGGGACGGTGACAACGGCGTCAGTGACGGTCTCGCCGAGATAGTCTTCGGCAGTCTGCTTCATCTTTGCCAGCACCATGGCCGAGATCTCCGGCGGGCTGTACTTCTTGCCGCGCACATCGATCCAGGCATCGCCATTATCGGCTTTGATGATGTGGAAGGGGCTGATCTTGATATCCTTCTGCACCGCTTCCGTATCGTACTTGCGGCCGATCAGCCGCTTGATGGCAAAGAGGGTATTTTCCGGATTGGTGACTGCCTGGCGCTTGGCCTGCTGGCCGACGAGGCGTTCGCCGCTTTCAGTAAAAGCGATCATCGACGGGGTGGTTCTTGCCCCTTCGGCATTGGCAATGACGATCGGCTCGCCGCCTTCCATGACGCAGACGCACGAGTTGGTGGTGCCGAGGTCGATTCCGATAACTTTAGACATGATGCAATCTCCTTGTTGAGGTAACGGTTATTTTTAAGGGTTCTCTGAATATTTATTCTTCATCACTTGCCACCGGCGTTGCCGGGGCTTTGGCGATCAAAACCATCGCCGGGCGCAACAGCCGGTCATTGAGCAGATAGCCTTTTTGCAACAGCTGGACGACGGTATTCGGCGGCTGCTCGACGCTCTCGATCTGCCCCATCGCTTCATGGCGGGCAGGATCGAAGAGCTCACCGATCGCCTCGATCGCCACGACATTGAACTTCTCCAGCACCTTGCCGAACTGTCCCAGAGTCAACTCCACCCCTTGCAGCAGACCGGTCTCGCCGTCGGTCGCCGCATGCTGCAACGCCCGCTCCAGGTTGTCGATCACCGGCAAAAGTTCGCGGAGAATGGTTTCGTTCGAAAACTTTAACAGATCTTCCTTCTCCCGCTGTGCCCGCTTGCGAAAATTATCGAGATCAGCGCGGGCCCGCATATAGTGATCGCGATTCTCCAGAGCTTCGGCCTGCGCGGCGGTGAGTTGCTGCGTCAATGCCTGACAGAGATCTTCGCTCGGGGCGACAGCTTCCGCCTCGACATTCTCCGCCCCTTCTCCCCCCTCGGCCGCCGTTGCGTTCGAGGGTTCATCCTTCTTCTCTTTCTTTTTAAACACGCTACTCTCCTAATGTTGGACGGGATCTATTGATATTCTTCTTCGAGGAGCTGACTGACGATCCGCGCCGTATAATCGACGATGGGGATCACCTGCGCATAAGGCATGCGGCTCGGTCCGATAACGCCGAGGGAACCGATCGTCCCTTCCCGCGTTTCGTAAGTGGCGGTCACCAGCGAACAGCCGGCAATGGCGCTGTGACTGGTTTCATTGCCGATAAAGATCTGAATGCCGTGCGCCCGGCGACTGCGATCAAGGAGATCGACAAGTTGACTCTTCTGTTCAAAGACACGGTAAAGCTGGCGCATCCGTTCGACATCGGCAAACTCGGGCTGATCAAGGATATTGCTCGTCCCCTCGATATAGACCCGGGCATTTTCATCCTCCCCGGCCAGCGCCTGCCCGGACAGGGCCAGGACGCGCTGCTGCAGATCGTCATGTTCCCGCTTCGCCTGTGCCATCTCCTGCGCAAGCTTTTCCCGCACCGTATCGAGGGGCAAACCGCTCATGACCCGGTTGAGGTAGTTGGTCATCTGCTCCAGGGTCTTTGCCGGCAGGTTGATCCCGGTCTCGATGATTTTGTTCTGCACCTCGCCGGTACGACTGACAAAGATCACCAGCACCCGCCCAGGGGCGAGAGGGACAAAATCGATATGACGAAAGACCGTCGCTTCGACGCGGGGCGCCATGACGATGCCGGCATAACGGGACAGCCGCGACAGCGACTTGACCGCTTCCCGCAGCACCTCATCGATGCGCCGGTCGCTGGAGGCATACTGCCGCTCGATCCGCTCCCGCTCTTCTGCCTTGAGCGGCCGCAGCTGCAGCAGGGTATCGACATAAAAGCGATAGCCCTTGTCGGTCGGGATGCGGCCGGCGGACGCGTGCGGCGACGCCAGATAGCCCATCCCTTCGAGATCGGCCATCACGTTGCGCACCGTGGCCGGCGAGAGACCCATCTGATGACGGCAGCTGACCGACTTCGAGCCGACCGGTTCGGCGGAAGCGATATAATCCTCGACAATAGCTTCGAGGATTTTGCGGCTGCGTTCATTCATCGAGATTGTCATGGCAATGCTATCCCTTGAAACTTAAAGCCGGAGACTGCGGCTCCAGCTAAAAACTTTGGCACTCTACCGGGGTGAGTGCTACGGGGCACAACTTAACAACGGGGTTTCCCTTTGTCAAGGGGAGGAATGGAGCACAAAAAATCTCTGGTCTTTCAATGAAGGGGGTGGGGAGAGTACCAGGGGAATAGGCCGTACCCGAAACCTTTTTCGCAAGCAGACCAACCAGCCGGAAGACCTGGAGTGAAACTAAAGAACATTTATTTATCAATGGGTTATGATGCCTTGACAATCCCCGGCGCTGGGTTACAAGTAAAGACGAGTAGAAAGACAGTTCGCCCTCCGGGGCGTTGGGTGGTCACGGATTCATCAAAAAAAGGAGATAAAGAAAATGAGAAATATCGTTAGGACCACTGCCATGGCCTTCATTGGCGGGCTCTTCAGCGCGGGCCTGGTATTGGCCGCAGCAGAGACCCCGGCGGGTCTCAGCTCGCAATCGGAAACGAAACAACAACAGCAGCCAGGCCAGCAGGCAGGCGCTACGGGAATGAAACAGCATCAGGCAGGCGCCACGAAGCTGGACAGTAAAAGAGTCAACGAAATGCAGAAAGCGCTGAATGAAAAAGGTTACGCGGTGGGACGGGTGGACGGAGTTGTCGGCCCGCAGACCACCAACGCCATCCGTGAATTCCAGCGCAAGGAAGGTCTGTCGGCAACAGGCCAGCCCGACCAGCAGACACTCAAAGCTCTTGGCATTGAAGTCGGAGACCAGGAATTCATGGGTGTATCGCCGGAATTTGGCGACGAGAAAGATTCGTATCAGCCGGGTGAAACGCCGATGACGCCCATGGAACGGACAGATCAAATGCCTATGCAGCACATGGAAGAACAGCCGAAGAGCTCCGGCAGCACGGAAACCAGATAACCCGTAAACCCGAAGGACCACCCATTAAATTTCGCCAGGATGAAATACTCCTGGCGTTTTTTTGTCCGCTTGCGATGCAAGGACGGCAGGATTCATCCCCTCCCCATCAAAATGAAGGGCGCGCGGAACGATGATTGTCACTCCGCCCCCTTGTGCCAGCAGATCCAATGTTTCTCTGTAGTCCTGAAAACCGCTGGTGCCGACGGGCGGAGCAAGGATCTCCATTCTCTCCATCTCGAGAAATTTTATGATCTCATCGAGGTGGGCCATGCCAATGGTCAGTATCGCCCGGGGCTGCACGATCTGCCCCTGATGATACGCGGCATTGATGACGGCGGGAAGCTTTTGCAAAATGGCAGCGGAGCGGCGCTCTTGCAGATAGTCCATCTCCAGACCGAAAGAGGCGGGGAGGCGATACCCACCTTCAAGGCCGGCATGGAGGTGATCTCGAGCATTGCGATACAGATCTCTGTCTTCGATCTGATGCAGAGCGATTCCGTAGTTCCGGTGCAACAGCAAATCAGCATTGATAAAAGTCGAGGTGTCGGCCAGGGCTTCTTCCAGAACCACATTGTCGTGGGGGACAATCTCAATAATTTCTGTCCTCTCCTGCCGACCGAAGAACCCTTCGGGGAGAAGGAGTTCGACCTGATGCTGGAGAATAAACCATTCCGCGATCCGGTAGGTCTCGACCTGAGCCGGAACGGTCTGTCGACCGTTCTTTCCGGAGGCAGAACTGCGATGGCTGTTGCCGATGATAAAGACCTGCAGGGGGTGATCAGGATTCTTCTGATAAACGATGCTCCCGAGTTCACTCGGCAATCCACCCGCAGGGGTCGCGTGTGGTGACAGGGAAGCCGCGCGGGAGGTGGCGCTCCCCAGGGAGAGAACGCCAAGGAGAGTGAAGGCAATCAGAAGAGCCGAGGAGACAAGGGGGTGCCGGGGAGTTGTCGATCTTGCACCCTTTGCCGGCCCGGAACCGGCCAGCGCGGAGTGCACATGGGTAAAAATATCAAGAAGCATCTCTGGTAATCCCGCCGTCATGGGGGTATCAACCCTTTAGACCGGTGACTTTGCGCCTCCACCTTTCGATGGAGTTGCCTTTTTCAGATTTATATCGGAAGTCGGTTCTTTGCCTTGAACTTCAGAGGCAGTGTGCCACAAAACTTTCGAGCGAGTCAATGTCAGGAAAAATTATTTCTTATTATTTTTCAACATGTTAGGATTAAAAATATCTTTCTCTGCGGATGAAAAAGTCCGGGGATCGGGTTTGCCCTGCTTTTCCCCGCAAAAAGATTTCAAAACCAGGACACATCCGTCTATAATATCGCCTTTCTCTTTTCCGCCGGGTTGCTCGTTTTCGCGTCCCTCCCCTAAACTCCTTCTTCCGGAACTAATCCGGCAATGAAACCAAAAGGTCTCCCTGATGACTCTTTCCATTGTAGCTGTTGTATTCGGCCTGGCTTTGCTGGTCTGGGGCGCCGATCGTTTTGTTGAGGGGGCGGCCGTCACCGCCCGCCACTTTGGCATGCCGCCGCTACTGATCGGCATGGTGATTGTCGGTTTCGGCACCTCGGCGCCGGAGATGGTCGTTTCGACCCTGGCTTCCTGGCAAGGGAATCCAGGCATTGCCCTCGGCAACGCCTACGGCTCCAATATCACCAACATCGCCCTGATCCTCGGGCTGACCGCCCTGCTCAGTCCGATTGCCGTGCACTCGCAGGTCCTGCGCAAAGAATTGCCGATCCTGATGGCGGTGACCGGCTTTGCCCTCTTGCTTGCGTGGAATCATGAATTAACGCGACTCGATGGCTGGCTGCATCTGCTGGTCTTTGCCGGGCTGATGGCCTGGACGATCCACCAGGGATTACGGCAGCGGGCCGATTCCCTCGGCGATGAGGTGGAAAAAGAGCTGGAAGTTCAGGATATGCCTCTGGGAAGGGCGCTCTTCTGGCTGGGGGCCGGCCTGATACTACTCATCGTCAGTTCACAGATTCTCGTCTGGGGGGCGGTCAATATTGCACGGGAACTCGGGGTGAGTGATCTAATTATCGGCCTGACGGTGATCGCCGTCGGAACCTCCCTGCCGGAGTTGGCCTCATCGCTGGTTGCCGTCCGCAAGAAAGAACATGATATTGCCCTCGGCAACGTTATCGGCTCCAACCTCTTCAACACCCTGGCCGTGGTCGGGATCGCCGGAGTGATTCATCCCTTGAAGGTGGAGCAAGCCGTTCTCTCCCGCGACATGACGATGATGACGGGGCTGACTATCCTCCTCTTCCTCTTCAGTTATGGCTTTCGCGGGCCGGGACGGATCAACCGGATTGAGGGGGCAGTGCTACTGTGCTGCTACATCGGTTATACCGCTTATCTGGTAATGTCGGTCTTTGGACAGGGTCAGGTTTGACGGTCCGCACAGAGATGTAACTGGCAGTGCAGGCATTTACGGAGAAAGAGGAGGGTCGGGCCGTGCATGTGAAAGTAGTTGCCGCAACGCGGGCAACGGGCAAGCGCGGCGTAAAAAGCGAGGGCGAAGGAAAGAAGGAGCCAGAGTCCGACCACACCGAGGGTGACTTTTGTCGAAGGGCTCAGCAGCATCGTCAGCTTCAGTGCCGGCAGGTAGATGAGGAGCGCTCCCCACAGATACCAGCGCCGGCGGCGAATCAAAACGAGTCCTTTTATCAGTTCAGCCGGAGTCAGTGGTGATTCGGCATCCATGAAACCTCCGCATATTCGGTTGCTTGTTTACGGCATCGAGCACACCCCGAGCCCTTCGCGCACATTCCGGCCGGGCTTATTCGTCGGCTACCTCGCCCAAGCTTACGTCGGCCTGATCATACCTCGAAAGATTGCATGGAATCCGGGATGACCACGTTTTCGAGACTCAGTTCATTGCGCAGGGCATTGGCCAGGCTCTCGGAGGAGTCGTCTTCTCCATGAACAACAAAGGTGTGTTGCGGCTTCTTTTTCATGGCACGCACAAAATTAATCAGCCCGTCCCGGTCGGCATGGCCGGAGAAACCAGGTAGGACCTCCACCCTGGCACGGACTTGAAACTCCTCACCGAAAATGCGCACAGTCTTTTCTTTTTCTACGAGGCGGCGACCGAGAGTGTTGGGCGCCTGCCAGCTGGTAAAGAGAATGGTGTTGCGCGAATCTTCGATGCGGTTCCGTAAATGATGGAGGATTCTGCCCCCCTCCAGCATGCCGCCGGAACTGATGATAACCGCCGGGGTTTTCAAACTGTTGAGAGCCTTGGATTGCTCCACCGACTGGGTGTACTGGAGGCGACCAAACCCAAAAGGGTTGTTGTCGTCATCAGTCAGGAGGAACTCGCGAATGTCGGCATCAAAGACCTCGGGATGAAGGCGGAAAACTTCGGTGGTGCGGGTGGCCAAGGGGCTATCGACGAAGATAGGCAGGTCGGGGATCGCCCCCTGGCTGTGCAGCTTGTGGAGGGCGTAAACCAGCTGCTGTGTGCGGCCGACGGCAAAGGCCGGGACGAGAAGCGCTCCGCCACGGCTTACGGTTTCATTGACAATGCGCTCCAACTCCTTCTCCGACTCCAGGTAATCAGGATGCAAGCGATTGCCATACGTGCTCTCGATGATCAGGATATCGGCACCGGCGCTAATCGGTACAGGATCACGGATGATGGGGATATCGGGTCTCCCGATATCGCCGCTGAAGACGAGGCGGCGCCTCTCCCCGGAACCCTGTTCTTCGAACTCAAGAATGACATGGGCGCTGCCGAGCATGTGACCGGCATCGATCAGGGTAAGAGAGATGCCGGGGAAGAGCTGGTGGGGCCGGTTGTAGCTTAGCCCGACGAATTGATCCATGGACTTGGCTACATCAGCCTTGGTATAGAGGGGTTCGAAGAGGTGCTGCCCCTGCTGCTGGCGACGACGATTGACGAACTCCACATCCTTTTCCTGAATAAAGGCGCTGTCCATGAGCATCACTGCACACAAATCGCGGGTTGCCGACGTGCAAAAAATGTCGCCGTTAAAACCGTTCCTGACGAGGCAGGGGATGCGGCCCGAGTGATCGATGTGCGCATGGGAAAGAATCAGGCAGTCGATGCTCTCGCCCTTGCAAAACGTGCTGCGGTTTTTCTCGAAGGATTCCTTGCGCTTGCCCTGAAACAGGCCACAATCAAGCATGATCGTCTTGCCGTTTATTTCGAGCAGGTGTTGCGAACCGGTCACAGTCCGGACGGCACCCATGAAGGTAATTTTCATGCTAGATTTCCGTTCAGTAACTCCAGTCGGACGGGGAGCGGTTCAGAATCCCATGTAATTTCCGGATAAAGGGATTTATCCATCTTGAGATAGGTACCGTCCAAACCCGCTTCCGCCCACCAGCATTCGTTGCCTCTCTTGGGTAATTCAGCGAACAGGTAAAGATCGTTATTCTTGTCTCTGGCAATGAACATGTTTGTTCCTTTCGCTATGCGTTGAATTGATTCAGTCAAAAGCACTCAAATGTAATGTACCACAATAAAAAGAGACCCGATAATTCGCACTGCTCAGTTTTTCCTTTAATACTTTTGTAAAAACAAAAGCGGTCATCCCGATATCTCCAGGGTGACCGCTTTGTCTAATCGTAACTACCTTAAATTGCTGGAGGAGAAGGTGGGATTCGAACCCACGGTACCTCTCGGTACGACGGTTTTCAAGACCGTTGCCTTAAACCGCTCGGCCACTTCTCCTAGTTTAACTCTTGGTGATCCGCTCCAAACCGCCCATGTAGGGACGGAGGACAGCGGGAATAGTCAGTGAACCGTCTTCTTCCTGATAATTTTCAAGGATGGCAACCAGGGTGCGGCCGACTGCGAGGCCCGAGCCGTTGATGGTGTGCACAAATTCCGGCTTGACGCCTTCTTCGCGCCGGAAACGAATATTAGCACGCCGCGCCTGAAAGTCACGGAAATTGGAGCAGGAAGAGATTTCGCGATAGGTGGACTGGCCGGGGAGCCAGACTTCAAGATCGAAGGTGCGCGCCGCCGAAAAACCGATATCAGCGGTGCAGAGGTCGACAATCCGGTAAGGGAGTTCGAGCCCCTTGAGGACGGCTTCGGCATCGGCGAGGAGGCTGGCGAGTTCAGCGTCGGATTCTTCAGGGCGGACGAATTTGACCAGCTCCACCTTGTTGAACTGATGCTGGCGGATCAGGCCGCGGGTGTCCTTGCCGTAAGAACCGGCCTCTTTGCGGAAACAGGGGGTATGAGCGACGTAGCGAATCGGCAGCTCGTCACCGGAAAGGATTTCCTCACGATGGAGATTGGTGACCGGGACTTCGGCAGTGGGGATAAGAAAGAAATCAGGATCATCGAAGTGAAAGAGATCCGCTTCAAACTTCGGCAACTGGCCGGTGCCGGTCATCGTTTCGCGATTGACAATATAAGGGGGGAGAATTTCGGTGTAACCGTGCCGCTCGGTGTGAAGATCGAGCATATAGGTCGCAAGCGCCCGCTCCAGACGCGCCCCGGCACCGCGCAGCACGGAAAAACGGGTTCCGGCGATCTTGGTGGCACGTTCGAAATCAAGGATCCCGAGCTCTTCGCCGACTTCCCAGTGCGGTTTCGGCTGAAAAGTGAAGGGGCGCGGGGTGCCAACCCGGTTGACTTCGCAGTTCTGCTCTTCGCAATGCCCGACCGGTGTCGCTTCGTGCGGCAGATTGGGGATGGTGAGGAGGAGATTTTCGAGGTTCGCCTCCACCTCGCGCAGCTCGTCATCGAGCTCCTTGATCCGGCTGGAGATCTCTTTCGAACGAGCGATCTCCCCCTGCACAGCGCTCTTGTCCTTGCTCTGGCCAATCAGGGCCGAGACCCGGTTCTTTTCGGCCTTGAGCGCTTCGGACTCGCCGAGGAGTTCACGCCGGCGCAGATCAAGACCGCGAAAAGCGGAGAGATTGACCGCGGCGCCACGGGTGGCAAGGCGGGCTTCGGCTTGGTCAAGATTTTCACGGAGGTATTTAAGATCGAGCATCAAAGGGTCCTAACGGCGGGCTGATGAAGTCGCTTTTTTATCACTTGTGAGGAGACAGGTCAACCCTCAATCCGCTGAACTTCTTTATCAAAATCAGACAGGTAGCTTTTATCCTGAATAATACGATGGTCGTCGAGGTCAGCGGTGCTCCGGTTGAGGGGATTGAAGCGCTGATAGGCCGCCATGCCCTGCGCGGGGCGGACAGCATCCATCTGGCAACGGCGCTCTGGCTCAAAAAGGCGACCAAAACACCAATCGTCTTTGTGGCTTCTGACCATGAATTGCTGACAGCTGCTCACGCCGAACGACTTAAAATCCTTAATCCATCAGAAGAGGGAAAAAAGGAAGGTAGAAAACCGAAAGGAGTGCTGCAAGAGTAGAAAAGCGACGAAAAAATCCTAAACAAAGGCGCTTTCTGCACGGGTGTTCTATTTCAGAACTTTAGCGAGTATCCCCTTGACCGCATCGCCTCCCTTTGACTGAATGAAAGAGAGGACGATGGGGATGAACTTGCTGATCATGCCGGAGTCCATGTTGAGGCCTTTGAATCCACCGGCGAGTGCGGCGAGGTTTCCAAGATTGCTGCCGCCGAGCGTGGAAGCCAATCCGCCCAAAGCACCTGCGAAGCCGGCCGGTTTCGGTGCCGCAGCGATGAGGTCCTCAATGCCGGGGACGGCGCCAGCGACCTGACTGAACTCACCGGCTTGCAGTTTTTCCTTGGCGAGACTGAAGAGCAGACCCGCTCCCCCCTGGGCCTGGTCCTCTGAAACTCCGAGCTGCTGTGTCAACATCTGAAGCAATTCCATGGTGGTTGCCTCCTTGATTGCGAGAAGACCCGGGCAAATAAAAAGCTGATAAAAAGATACTTCATAATTTTCGCAAGTCAATGCCGAGCGGCAAAGGTTGACTTCCCCCCTTTGGAGGACACTTCACCCGCTTCTTTGGCAACGGAGATATCGCTCCGCCTCTTTTCATAAAACAAACCAACCATCAGGAGATTAATTTAAACCAATTATGGCACCAATTTTGCTCTCTTCACGCCATTGCTTGATCGTCAAATCTTCACAAATACTGCCGGAAGCTGCGCTGGCGCTTGAATCAGCGGATCTTATCAGTGGAATGACCAGTCCTGAAAGACCGGAAATTCGTCATCTGACGCAAGGGGTGCAAGAAACATGAAGTACTGGATGCTGGTTGGATCTTTTCTGCTTTACGCTCTCACCGCGGCGGCGAATACAATTCCGTCGCCGAACAAAGTCCTGCGGGTCTACGGACCGGGAGGCCCGCATCATGTCATGGAGGAGTGTGCCGAGCTGTTTCAGCAGAGGTCCGGGATTAAAGTCATTATCGAGAAGGCGTTACCGCACAACCTCGACGCAAAGATCGATATCGACGGGGATATCTACTACGGCGGGGCCGAGTGCATGCTGGAGGAGTTTACTCTCCGTAACCCCGGCATCCTCGATTTGTCCACCGTTGAACGCCTGCACCCCCGCAAGGTCGGCATTATCGTCCGCAAAGGGAATCCGCACGCCATCGAAACAACCGAGGATCTCAGCAAAAAAGGGATCCATCTGCTCGATGTCCGACTGGAAAATATGCGCGACTTTCACGGCAGCAACGAGGACTTAGCCCGCAATATCCGGCGCTTCGTTTATACCGGGCAACAAGGTCTTGCTGCCTGGCATGCTACGCCGGAGATCGACGCGTGGGTCACCTACAAATCGTGGCATATCAAATTGCGTGACGGCGCTGAATTTATCGAAATCCCCAACGACGACGCGCTCCGCTTCACCCCGGCAGCATTGACCCAGAGAACTCCGCACCGTGAGGAGGCACAGTCATTCCTGGCCTTTTTAAAGTCAGAAGAAGCTCAGGATATTTTCCGAAAACACGGCTGGTATTAATCCTGACCATCCGCCCGCCAAACGCAGCAACGATAAATCGATCATGAAATTGTGAAGTAAAAGGTTGCCCCCTCTCCGGGGATTGCTTCAGCCCAGATTTCGCCACCGTGGCGCTTTATGATGCGTTCGACCGTCGTCAAGCCGATGCCGAATCCGGGGAAGGAGCGGGCATTGGACAGGCGTTGAAAGGGGCGGAAGAGCTTTTCTGCTTCGATCATGTCGAAACCAGCACCGTTGTCGGCAATTGCAAAGATTAGCCGGCTATCCTCTTGTTTGGCGCTCAAGGAGATATAAGCTTCCGCTTTTCCTTTGGTGTATTTACAGGCATTGCCGAGCAGGTTTTCCATGACTACTTGCAGCAAATTCATATCACCGGTCACCTGGAGTCCAGGGGCAATATCAAAGTGGAAAGCCCGGTCGGGTTCGGTTTTAACAAACTCGCCACAAATATGCTCGGCAAGGGCACTGAGGTTGACGCCCTGACGCTGTAACTCCTGCTGGGAGATGTGCGCCAGGGTCAGCATCGTCGCGATGAGCTCATCCATGCGCTGACTGCTGTCGAGGATGGTCTGCAAGAAGTATTTCCCTTCGCCCCCAACCCGTTCCCCCTCGATCTCCTGCAACGATTCTCCCGCTAAATTGATGCGGGTCAGATACGATCTCAGGTCATGAGAAAGGGTATAGTTGAAGGCTTCGAGTTCACGGTTAGCTTCCTGCAGGGATTTTTCTCGCACGCCGAGTTGGTGCGCCATCGCGTCGAAGGTCTCGGCAAAACTTCCAAGTTCACCCCCCGAAATCTGCTTGGAGACCTTAAAATCGAGTTCGCCACCGGCCAAGCGTAACGAGGCTTGTTTTAAAATCGAGATCCGGTCGACAATTGAGCGTTTACCGATGATGAAAGCCACCAGGAAAGAAAGGACAACAAAGAACAGAAGCGTTGATATATTGGCAATCAGAGCGTTATTTGACTTCGTCAGAACTTCCTTCTTCGATATGCCGGCTCTTACGTACATGTAGGGTTTCTGCTCGCCGGGGAGCCAGAGTTTGCGATAGGTTGTAATCCGGTTATCCCCATCCCTACGCACAAATTCAAAGGTATCCTTGTCAGGGCCATCCTCCATTTTCTGCAAAGTCTCCGGAGGGATAGACTTCCCCAGGAGGGTGTCAGCTTCTTTCCCCCGGTTGAGAATTATTCCATTATGGTCCGTAAAAATATAATTTGCATCATACGACAACTGCGCACGTTCCAGAATGGTACGCATGACATCAAGATCAAAAGCGACAACAATGGCCCCGTTGAACTTATTTTGTTCACCATCAAGTAGTGGATATGCCATATGAATTGTCGGCTTATTTAATGACTTGCTCGTGACAAACTCCCCTGAAGAAAACTGCTTTTTCTGCTGGGCACTCTTAAAGTAACGTCTATCAATGACTGTTGAGGGGACTGGAATCGCAGAGGCCCACACATAACCTTCAGCGTCAGCAATCAGGATATTGTCATATTGAGGACTTTGTTTATGGATGTCAGCGAGAATAGATTGGATTTTTTCAGCATTACGGCTCTTAACCTCAGGCAGTCCTGCCAATACTGTGCACAGGAGTTTCGCTTCACTGGTCAGAATCTCCTGCTTCGCTGCCAGATTGTCAGCGAGTCTTTGCGACTCAATGACTGCACCTTGATAGTCCTCAGTCCGTCCCTTGAGCCCTGAATAAACGATTATTCCCAGGGCGGGGAGCGTCAGCAGAACCGCCAGCATAAGCAACTGCGTTCGTATGGATAAATTCAGAAATCTGGAATTGCCCAATTGACTGCTCCTTGAGTGAGCACCCTCATGCAAACCGCTAGTATTTTGCCCGTGAAAGCACTTCAATTTTCGACATCACGGCAAGCGGAACGTAACTGTCAGCCTGAAATTTATTGCAGCAAAGACTTAAGAGGAAGGGCGTCTCGGGAGGGATATTTTTCTCACTACGCCAATCCATGCGTTTACATAGACGTTTTGAGCCCCCACGGCACTAGGAATTGATCAGAAACGCATACTGCGCATTTAGATATGTTGGGGTTTGTCCGTCTCGTCGGTCGCAGGGGCAACTCAACTTTTGAGCAAAAAAAGTACCAAGTCCTCCGAGGGGCGAATCTGTAAGATCTGCGCGGTAATCCTTGCGATGAATGGAGTTTTTTGCTACCGTGCCTTCCTGCGCCACTGAATGCGTCCTCGGGGAATTGAGACATTATCCTACACCCCTGCACAGATCAAGCGGCTTTGGCCGCTTTTGTTGTTTTCGTGGAGCTTTTTGTATGTCAACGCCCTTTTTAATCTTTCTTCTTATGGCTTATCTGGTCGGCGCTATCCCCTGTGGCGTCCTCCTTACCCGCTTCTTCGGCGCCGGCGATATCCGCTCCTCTGGTAGCGGCAATATCGGCGCCACCAATGTCTACCGCGTCGCCGGCAAGAAACTCGGTATCCTCACCCTGCTGGGCGATGTCCTCAAAGGCGCCCTCCCCGTCGCCGTGGCCAAATTCGTCTTCTTCTTCCCGGAGTGGGGGATCGCGGCCGTCGCCGTAGCGGCCTTTCTTGGCCATTGTTATCCAGTCTATCTCGGTTTCAAGGGGGGGAAAGGGGTGGCAACCGCCCTCGGTATCTATCTGATCCTTTCGCCATGGGCGGTCCTGATCACCTTGGTCCTCTTTGCCGGAATTCTCTACAAAACCCGCTACGTCTCCCTCGGCTCGATTGCCGCGGCGACACTCCTCCCCTTCCTCGTCCTGTTGATCAATCGCTCGAACGAACTGCTCGCGGCTTCGCTGCTGATCAGCATCCTGGTCATCCTCCGCCACAGCGCCAATATCCGCCGGCTTCTCGATAAGACCGAGAGTCGATTCAACGCCTGAGGCGCTGACCAAAGGGGCCGCCTTGACTCTGACGATGCCCTTCTCTAAGATGCTTCTTTATTGTCGGCCCTCTTAATGGATCCATATCGCCAATGACTCGACGCACCGCAATAATCCTGGCGTTTCTCTTTCTGCTCATCCCCCCGGCCTTCTTCATCGGCCAGTTCTGGTTCTTTACCATCCGGCCCCTTGCGCCGCCGACGACCGTACGTGTGTCGATTGCCCCCGGCATGTCGGTGACCCAGACAGCGACGCTCCTGGAAAAGCACGGCATCATCGCCAGTGCCGACAATTTTCGCTTTCTGGCCAGACTGAAGAAAGGGAAGGGAGCGATCAAAGGCGGCGTCTACGAATTTTCCAAGGCGGCGACGCCACAGGAGGTCTTGCTGCGCCTCTTTGCCGGCGACATTGTCCTGCGCCGCATCACCATCCCCGAAGGCTTTGCCCTCAAGGAGATTGCCGCCCGCCTGGAGAATCTCGGTTACGGCCCGGCGCAGGAATTCCTCCAGCTCAGTCGTGATCCCGAGTTCCTCAAGGATCTCGACCTCCCCGGCCCGTCCCTCGAAGGCTACCTCTTTCCCGAGACCTACTTTGCCGCGATCGACGCCTCGCCCCGCCAACTGCTGCAGATGATGGTGCGGGAGTTCCGCAAACGACTGTCTGATGATCTCGTCACCGCGGCCAAGGATCTGGGGCTGACCGTCCCGCAACTAGTGACCCTCGCTTCGATTGTTCAGAAGGAGGCAGGAAATGTCGACGAGATGCCGATCATCGCCTCGGTCTTTCATAACCGACTGCGGCTGCGGATGCCGCTGCAGGCCGATCCGACCGTGATCTACGGGATTGAAAACTTTAACGGCAATATCACCAAAGCCGATCTGTTGCGTTATACCCCTTACAACACCTACAAAATTCCGAAACTGCCGCCGGGGCCGATCGCCTCCCCCGGTGACGATGCCTTACGCGCGGTTGCCTTTCCCGCCGACACCAAATACCTGTTCTTTGTCGCCAAAGGCGACGGCACCCACGCCTTCTCGGCTGATCTGACCCGCCACAACGAAGCTGTGCGCCGCTACCAGTTGCGCCGACCGCCGGCCAGGTAACGATGACTACGCCTGGCGCCACTATGCAGCGCATTCTGATCGTCGAAGATCAAGCCGCCCTGGCAACGATGGTGCAGAAACGTTTGCAGGAAATGGGTTATCGCTGCGAATCTGCCGGCGACGGCATCACCGCCCTGAAGATGATCTTGTCCGCCCCTTTCGACCTCCTCCTGCTCGATCTGCAGATCCCCGGCCTGCACGGCGTAGAACTTTTGCGCAAACTCCGCGCTTCCAGCAGAACGGCGACGCTGCCGGTGGTGGTGATGAGCGGCGTTTACAAAGGCGAACGTTACCGGAGCGCGATGCAGGAACTGGGGGTCAGCACCTTTCTCGAAAAACCTTTTACCCCGACTCAGCTGCAAGCCGCCATCAATCAAGGCTTGCAGAGGTCACCACTGTCGGAGGTGACACCTGCCCCCCCCCTTCTCACCAGCAGCCTTGACCGTCATCTTTCCCAGATCTTTCTCCGTTCCCTCTCCGGCGAATTGATCCTCAACGACGGCAAGGTCAACCGTCACCTTGTCTTCGTGAACGGCGCGCCGGTCTCTCTTCGCCCCGGTTTCGTTCATCGCGATTTCGGTGACTTCCTGTTGCGACGGGGAATAATTAATGAGGAAGAATACCAATATTACGCCCAGTCCGGCGAGGGTCGGCATGATCTCCTCGTCCAGATGGGCTGCCTGCACTATAGCGACCTTCTGGAACAGAAATTCACGTACCTGACTCAGGAACTTCTGGCCGGCTTCTCCTTTCCGGCGATGACCGCCCGATTCCAGCCCCTCACCCTCCCCGCCGGCTTGCAGGTGATCACCGTCAACCTCGCCGAGATCATCCTCCAGGGCCTCCGCTCCACCTGGACGCCAGCTCACAGCGCCGCTTATTTCGCCAGGATTCAAGACCACTATCCGACCAAAAATCAGGACTACTTCCGCCATATCAACTCCCTGCGCCTGAACGAAGCGGAGTGCGCCCTCCTGCCCCTACTCAACGGTTCCCAGCGCACCGCCACCAGCACCGCCGGGAATGCCGAACTCTTTCCACTCCTTTTCTTCCTGCAAGCTTTCCGGATGATCCGTTACAGCGCCACGCCAACCACGGCAGCGGATACGCCCCCCTGGCCGCTGCGCTGCCTCTTTAATGCGCCCGCTGAAACGTTGGAGGAAGCCGCGGAGTGGGGGAAGCTCGAAAGTTTTAACGACCTCGGCGGCAAAACGGCACAAGAAGTCGTCCCCGCCGCCCCCCTGACGCCAGCGCCCCCGGCAGCAGCGCCGACCGCCGACAGTAGTGACGTAACCGCGACCTTTAACCGTCTGCAAGGCAGGAACTACTACGAAATCCTCGGACTAACACAAGAAAAGTTCTCTTTCAACAAACTCAAGGAGAACTACTTTTCTCTCAGCAGAGAGTACGGTCCCGATCTCCTCATGCGCCTCGGCGGTGCGGAAGCGCGGCAGGCCGAAGAGATCATGGCGATGTTCGCCAACGCTTATGAAACCCTTTCCGATGTCGTTAAGAAGGAGAAGTACGATCAGCTCCTCGGCTCCGAGACGATCGGTCTCGGCCATAAAGGGGATGAGCACTTCCGCGCCGAGATCCAGGCCCAATCGGGAAAAGTCTTTATCGACATGGAAGAGTGGGATAATGCCGAGAAGGCCCTGAAGGATGCCTGCGCCATCGAGCCGGATAACGGCGACACCCTGGCGCACCTCGCCTGGGCGATCTATCGCAATCCCCAGTATGCCGCCAGCCGCCCGACCCTCGACCGTGCCAAGCAGATGCTCAACCGCGCCATCACTCTGGAACGCACTGCCCCGGCCTTTGCCTTCAAAGGGTGCATTTTGATTGACGGCGGCCAGGAAGCACTGGCGGAAGCGGAGTTCAACAAGGCGTTGAAGATCGATGCCCGTAATGCTCTGGCGCGCAAGGGGCTGCGACGGATTCAGGAGAAGCGGGAGCAGGAGAAGAAGGGAATTTTCGGTCGGATGTTCGGCGGGTAACTTCTTGAGATTGGATTTAAAAAGAGGCCCCTGATTATCCGGGGCCTCTTTTGCGTTCACTTCGCTACTTTTTCCCTAATGCCGTCCGCATCGCTTCTCCCATCTTCGTCGGGCTGGTTGCAACGGTGACCCCGCATTCACCCAGAATGCGGATCTTGTCCGCCGCCCGTCCCTTGCCGCCGGTGATGATGGCGCCGGCGTGCCCCATGCGCTTGCCGGGGGGCGCAGTGGCGCCGGCGATAAAAGCGGCAACCGGCTTCTTCATGTTTTCTTTGATCCAGCTCGCCGCCGCTTCTTCGGCGCCGCCGCCGATCTCGCCGATCATGAAGACCCCTTCGGTTTGCGGGTCGTCGTTAAAGAGGCGGAGACAATCGATGAAGCTCAGGCCGATGATCGGATCGCCGCCAATGCCGACGCAGGTCGACTGCCCGAGACCGGCATCGGTGAGTTGCTTCACCGCTTCGTAGGTGAGGGTGCCGCTGCGCGAAACGACACCGATCGTCCCCGGTTTATGGATGTAGCCGGGCATGATTCCGACCTTGCATTCTCCCGGCGTGATGACGCCGGGGCAGTTGGGGCCGATCAGCTTCATCTTCATCCTTGCCAGCAGGGCCTTGACCGGGACCATATCGGCGACCGGAATCCCTTCGGTGATGCAGACCGCCAACTCCAGTCCGGCGGCGCCGGCTTCGAGGATGGCGTCGGCGGCGGCCGGCGGCGGGACGAAGATCATCGAAACGGTGGCGCCGGTATAGCGCACCGCCTCTTCGACGGTATTGAAGACCGGTATCCCATCGACATGAATGCCGCCGCGCCCCGGCGTCACTCCGGCGACGATCTGGGTGCCGTAATCGCGGCAGGCCTGGGCATGGAAGAGGCCGCTGCGGCCGGTCATCCCCTGCACCAGCACTTTTGAATCTTTATTGAGTAGTATCGCCATGGTTGATCTCCTAAAAGGATGAATTATGAAGGTTGAATATGAAGTTAACCTTTCATCCTTCATAATTCATAATTCATCCTTGCCTCTCAGCATCGCCACGATGCGCTGCGCACCGTCGCCGAGGGTATCACTGCACTGCACATTCAGCCCTGATTCGGTGAGGAGGCGCTTCCCTTCCTCGACCTGCGAGCCGTCCATGCGCACGACGATCGGCAGGGTGCAGCGCACTTCGCTCGCCGCTTCGATAATCCCCTGGGCAATGACATCGCAGCGCATGATGCCGCCAAAGATGTTAACGAAGATCCCCTGGACGTCGCTGTCCTGAAGGATGATCTTGAAGGCTTCCGCCACCTTTTCGCGGGTGGCGCCGCCACCGACGTCGAGGAAGTTGGCAGGACGGCCGCCGCATTCGTGGAGAACATCGAGAGTCGCCATGGCGAGGCCGGCGCCGTTGACCAGACAGCCGATCGAGCCGTCGAGCTTGATGTAGGCGAGGTCGTACTTGCCGGCGGTGATTTCGAGGGGATCGAGCTGGGAATAGTCGACCATGTCGGGATATTCGCGATGGCGAAAGACAGCATTGTCGTCAAAAGTGATCTTGGCATCCATCGCCATCAGCCAGCCGGCTTTGGTGACGACCAGGGGGTTGATCTCGATCAGGGCGCAGTCCTTTTCGAGACAGACCTTGTAGAGACTGAGAAGAAGGGAAACGCAGTCTTCGCAAACGCTGCCAGTGAGGCCGAGAGCGAGGGCGATCTTGCGCGCCTGAAAGGAGCGGAGCCCGGCAAAGGGATCGATGGTGAGGACGTGGATCGCCTCCGGCGACTTCTGTGCCACCGTCTCGATATCGACTCCCCCTTGCGCCGAGGCTATGACGCAGTAGCGAGAGCTCTCGCGGTCGAGAGTGATCGAGAGATAGAATTCCCTGGCGATCTCGACCGCTTCCTCGACAAGGATGCGGCGGACCCGCAGCCCTTCTGGGCCGGTCTGCGGCGTCACCAGCTTGCGCCCGAAGAGCTCTTTGGCGAGATCCTGCGCCTGCTCGGGATGATGCACCAGCTTGACCCCGCCGGCCTTGCCGCGCCCGCCGGCGTAGACCTGGGCCTTGACGACACAACGCCCCCCCATCATCTTCGCCGCCCGCTCGACCTGATCGGCGGTGAGACAGACACGGCCGCGCGGCACCGGGATCTCGTAACTGCCGAGGATCTCCTTGGCCTGGTATTCGTGAATATTCATCCTCTTCCTCCTTCTCTCCCTACTTCTAAACGGTGCCGTTTTAGTTTAGCAGAAAATAAAAAACCCGCCGCAAGGGTCCTCATTTTCTTGAGAGACCAAAGGGCGGGTTAAAGATCCAGGAAGATGGAATCAGCCTTTTTTACTCTTCTGCCAATCGGCCAGGAACTTTTCAATGCCGATATCGGTCAGGGGGTGTTTCGCCAACTGGGTCATGACGCTGAAAGGGATGGTGCAGATGTCGGCACCGATCAGGGCGGCATTATGCACATGCATCGGGCTGCGCACCGAAGCGACGATAATTTCGGTGTCATAGCCGTAATTGCTGAAGATCGTCTTGATCTGGTCGACGCCGTCCATGCCGTCGTGACCGATATCATCGAGACGGCCGACAAAGGGGGAGACGTAGGTGGCGCCGGCCTTGGCGGCCAAGAGGGCCTGCAGCGCCGAGAAGATCAGGGTGACGTTGGTCTTGATCCCTTCCTTGCTGAAGACCTGCGTCGCCTTGAGTCCTTCACTGGTCATCGGCACCTTGATGACGATGTTTTTCGAAATCTTCACCAGTTCGCGCCCCTCGGCAATCATCCCCGGCGCATCAAGGGCGATCACTTCCGCAGAGATCGGCCCGTCGACCAGGGCCGCAATCTCGGCAAGGACTTCGGTGAAGACCCGGCCGCTCTTGGCGATCAGGGATGGATTGGTGGTGACACCATCAACCAGACCAAGCTCGCAGGCGGCGCGGATTTCGGCAATTTCAGCAGTGTCGATAAAGAACTTCATTCTTTTTCAGCCTTTCAGTGCAGAAGTGGGAAGAGAACCGATTATTCCCGGGAGGGTTTCAGTTTAGCCAGATAAGCATCGCGACATTCCCGCGAACAGAAGTACAAGGTGCCCCGCTCATGGTGAACGCTGAGAGCATCGCCCAACGGCAGGTGGAGACCACATTCAGGGTCGTGGACCAGCGTCTGCGGCGACCTCTCTGAGCGCGACGGCAAGCCCCCTTCCTTACGAACCGCGCCGGAAAGGGAGTCCCACAAGCGCTTGAGGAGCAGAAAGAGGATGACGATCAGGATGAGCCGGATCAAAAACCACACCATTCGGTTACCACCTTTGCTGGGAGCGCCAGGTTCCGGAAAGATCTATTGCGGTGCATAACTGCAAAATGGTTCGACCATACAGCGGATGGAGCAGCGTCGGTGCAATCTCGGCGCAGGGAAGAAGGACAAATGCCCGCTCATGCAACCGGGGATGGGGAAGGGTCAAGCTCCCGGTCTGAAGGATCAGATCGTTGTAAAAAAGCAGATCGAGATCAAGGGTGCGTTCGGCCCAGCGTTCGCGGCGAAGGCGGCCGTGTTGGTTTTCGATCTCGTGCAATAACTGCAGAAGGGTAGCAGGGTCGTGGGTGGTGGCAATCTCGACCACGGCATTAAGATAAAGACCTTGTCCCGCCGGACCGCCATACGGTTCACTTTCGTACAGCGACGAAGCCGCGACGCAGTTGATCCCTGACGTTGTGCAAAGCTCCTGCCGCGCCGCCAGCAGATGAGCATGGCGGTCACCGAGGTTGGAACCGAAAGCGATAAAGGCGCGAATGGGAGGACAAGAGACGGCAAGCACGATGGGAATTAGAACACGGCGCTATTTTCCAGTCAACCGGCTTTTCTGTCAGGGAGAACTCTGCTATGGTAGCGCTCCTGATCCCATTTTAATGTCTGTTAAGGAGTTTGTTGTGTCGATTCTCTCCTCCCTCCTTCCCCCTGATCTTAACGGAGCAGCTGACTGGACCCCCTTTGATGCGCCGGCTCTGATCGGCAAATCCCTTCGCTTTGTTTCCGGTGATCCGGAGGGCGAGCGTTTTCGCGTTCGCTATTTTCGAGATCCCGCCCAGCAACTGCGCGCCCGCATCTGGTTCGGTCCCGAGACCGAGGGGCCGCCGGAGAACGCGCATGGCGGGGCGATTGCTGCGGTTCTCGATGAAGTTCTCGGCTTGGCCGCGTGGGCGGCCGGTTATCCGATTGTCGTCGGCAACCTCAATGTCAGTTTCCGCAGTCTCCTCCCCCTGCAAGAGGTAGTGACGGTCGAGACCGACATCGTCTCAGTAGCCGGGCGCAAGATCATGGTGCACGGCCGCATCTGCCGCGGCACAACCGTTTTTGCCGAAGGCGAATGTCTCTGCATCACCCTGCCGGGGAGATAAAATATCTATGAAACGCCTCTTTATCTGGCTGCTATGGGCGGTGGTCATTGTCGGCACCTGCGTCGCCGCCGATCAAATCCTGATGCGTTACGCCCTGGAGGTGCCGGCCTATCGTGCGGCGCAAACATTTTACCAGGATTTCCGCAGCCGGATTATCCTGTTGGCCAAAAAGGACGATCTTGGTCTCAAAGGGGTGAAAGGTGAGTGGGCACCAACGCTACCGCCGGCGATGCTGGAAAAGATTGAACCTCTTCTGCAACGGGACGTTGAGCCGGGTGGCTACGTTTATATTGACAAAGCCGGAGGATTACACCTGACAACCCGGCTCGATGAAGTTCCCAAAGAGTATCGCGCGGCAGCAAAACCTTTGAAAAAGTAGATCCAAAAAAAACGGGGCAGCGTCGGCTGCCCCGTTTTTTATCTTACTCCCTGGCGTCTATTCGCCGCGCAAAGTTTTGAGAATGGCAGGATCTTTGTCCCCCTCGGCGAGAATGCTGTGACAAATGTTGCAATCGGAAGAGATCACTTCGCCCGTCTCCGTTTCATGCTCACCGCCATGACAGCGGAAACAGCCTTTGTCAAAGTCCGGACCATGCTGTAACTGCGAAGCGTAGTTACCCCAGCCGATTTTCATGTCGGGGAAGACATTTTCCGCATAAGCCGTCTGGACGCCAGCAATCGCCTGAACCAGCTGGGCCTGCTTCCCCTTAACGATCTCCGGATAATTCTGCTGATAAAAAGCCTGCAAATCGGCGGCAATCCCGCTCTTGGCCGCCGCAAGAGTTTTATAGCTCTTGTTGACTGCCTTGAGCGCTTCGCGTTTGATGAAAGGGAGATCCCGGGGGATTTTTCCTTCTGCGAACTTGAGATCGAGCGCTTCCAGGTCCGACAGGTAGATGTGCGCCGGACGGTTGTGACAATCGATGCAGTCCATGGTCCGCGTCTCGGTCTTGCCACTTTCGATCTTGGCGCCGGAACGGAAGACTTTTTTGGTACCGTCTGCCATGGTCAGGGTGACTTCGGGGATAATCTCCCGCGAAAGGTCCGAAACATAGGTGACCTTGTTGTCCTGAGAGACGTGCCAATGGATGCCGTGGGAACTGACCGCCCGATCGCCGGCCGAACCGACTTTCATCATCAGCACGGTATTCACCTTGGAATTACTTTCGTCGTCCAGGGTATGTTCACGAATAACCAGCTTATCGCCGTGAAAGAGTCCTGGACGATGACACTGTTCACACGTCTCCCCGGCCGGACGCAGGCCATGCACCGGGGTATGGATCGGCCGCGGATAGGTGTCGAGGGCGACCGCTACGATCTGGCGGGTGCCGGAAAGCTTCGACTTGGCAAACCAGGCAGCGCCGCTGCCTATGTGACATTCAACGCAATGGACATTGGAATGCTGGGAGTTCTTGTGCGTCGTATATTCCGGGTTCATCACCGTGTGACAAAACTGTCCGCAGAATTCATTCGACTCCATATAATGATATCCGCTGTAGGCGAGGAGGCCAAAGACGCCGATATTGACAACGGTCAAAACAACTCCGAGGACGATGAGCTTCTTTACCCGGGCAAAACGGACGGGATCGCTGACCTGGTCCTGCAGATACTCAATGGTGAAGATCTGCACTTCACGGCTCCCCTTGAAGAAGAAGAGTCCGAGAAAGACCAGAACCAGACCGAAGATAAAGGCCGGGCCGAGGATCATGTAGATAAAGAAGCCGTAGTAGGTGTTGGTGACAAACCCCAACATGTCAAGAATGATCGCCCCCACCAGGACCGGGAAGGTGACGGTGGTGATGAACGCCCCTAACAGGGAGACCCGACTCTTTTGAATCCCTTTAACAAATGACAACATGACGCTGGACAGACTGACCATAGTTCAGTAGCCCCCTTTCAAGTTTTAAAATTCGCTGCAACTGATCTTTACTATCAAACAAATCCCTTTTTTCCCACTTAATAATTTTTAAGGGCCTGGCATAGCGATGTTTTTGGCTATGGCTCACATCAGTCCGCTACGGAATCGGCAGAGCAAGACGGAGTATCGCTACAAATCCTGCCAGCAACCTTGACCTGGGTCAACAAAGACAGGAAAAAACCGGCGCAGCCTTCTTCTCCCTTGCCGGCAACGTTGTTTCATTGACTTTACTTTGACGCCACGTACAATAGAAAAGTAACATTAATAATCCCCCTTCACCCCCAAAAAAGGAGTTTGTCATGGGATCAAAAGGCCGTGAAATTATTGGCATGGATGTCGAAATACTGCTCGATCTGC
>JAXMLA010000268.1:0-6881 GCA_034370465.1 Desulfuromonadales bacterium | reverse complement strand
CGCATCACTCCTGTCTGACTTTCGCTGTCCTGTTTTTTCCTGTGTCACAGGAATTTTCCTGTTTTTGAGGAGAATTTCTTCTTGCACAGGAAGAAATTCTTACCTATCCCCTCCGAATTAAATCGTATAACAGCTGAAACTATTAGAAAAAAAGGATATTTCGGTACTCTCTCCTGCTGGTATGACGGTTGCTCTTCTCTTTAGCAAGAGAGCACATCAACTTTTAAACAGGAGGTTGTCATGAAATCCACACTCGCCAATTCGTTGATCTTGCTGGTGGTCGCGTCCGGGACCGCGCTCCTTTCCTTTCTCGATGTCACAGCTCTGGGCCTGGCGCCCCTTGAGACCCTCTTTCTGGTCTTTATTGCTGTGGTCGTCGCTATTCAGGTAGTTCCGGCGATCATGCTCTTTGTGAGGATGATCAAAGGGGTCTTTGCACGGGCCGGGAAACGTTCAGAAGTGTGATGGTTATCCGTCGTCGGGAGATTGTTCCCCTCCAAGCGGGAGTGACAATGATGAAACCGAATATCTTGATCGCGGAAAAGGACTTTACGACGCGAATGCAGCTTGTCCGTACCGCCACAACTGCGGGTTATCAGGTAGAAACGACCCTGTCGGTCGCAAAGTTGCTTTACAACCTTTTGCGGCATCGCTTCCCGGTGGTTCTTCTCGGTAACAGTATTGAAGAGAATATTCAGATTCCCAAACTGCTGCGACTGATGAAAGCCAATGACCCGCAGGTGGCGATAATTCTGATTTCGGATGATATGTCGTTGCAACAGGTCCGTAAAGCTCGTGAACTCGGGATCTTTTTTCATGCCCTCCGGCCGGTTAATCCCGAGGACTGGCAGGAATTGACCCTGGTCATGGCTTGTGCCCTTAAACGGACCGCTCGTCTGCCCCATGCGCCGCGACGCAGGGGGACTTCACTTACCCCCCGCATTCACTAGGAAAGGAGTCTGCTCATGAAAACCACAACAGCAGGAATGATGACTATCGCAGCATTGTTGATGGCGCCGATTTCGGCTCTCGCCGCCGTATCAGGGAAAAGCGATGGCAGTCAGTTGGCGATCTACATCTTTCTCGGGATGTGCGCCATGATTATTGTCGTTCAACTCCTTCCGATTTTTTTCCTGTTCTTCGCCTTCGTGAAGGCTCTGTTCCAGGGGAAGAAAGAAACAGCTGCAACCCCGTCAGAAGTCGGGATTGAAAAATAATCGGTGCGATCAAGCGACGGTCGCGCAAGGAGGATGTTATGAAAATCGATAAAAAACTGGTCATTCTCTGGATCGCAAGCCTGGCTCTCTTTGCCGGGGTCGGCGTGACCGCCTTGGTGATGCCGGAATGGCTGAGCGGAATACATGGCTTGACGATCCGTTTCTTTCTTGGCTATTGCGCCATTATTGTCGTGGCGCAGGTCCATGCTTTCATGGAAGGAAGCCGGCGTAGGCGGGAGGATTCCGGTGGCGGGAAAAGCTGTAGCACTGCATCGCTGATGTTGGTGACACTGCTGCTTCTCTTCAGCAGCGTGGTGCCGGTCCTGGCTCTGGAAAGCGGTGACTGTCAGGGTTGTCATCGTGATGCAGCCACGGTCGGCGCTCCATTTGTCGTCCAGCCAACCTTCGACACCACCGCCCATGCCGAGATTGGCTGTCCCTCCTGTCACGAGTCGGTGGGTCCTGGTCACCCTGACGACGGTCTTGCTCCATCCAAAGCCGGTTGCCAGGATTGCCACGCCGCTGTCAGTCACGAATATGCCCAAAGCAGTCACCGCGACTATGCGGCCTGTAACGATTGCCACAATCCGCATCAAGTCCGTGGCGCTACCGCCGTTTCGGGGCATGACATGAATCAGCAATGCCGCTTGTGTCACGATAACTCCGAGGTCGTTGCCAAACACACGGACTGGTTACCGCAGGCAGAACTTCATCTGTTCAAGTTGCCCTGTGTCTCGTGCCATACCGCCGCCAAGGAGAACGTTATCACTCTTTACGTTGTCAAACGGCAAAGCGCTGGAAAAATCGGCGAACTGGAGCCGGCGAGCTACCTGGAGCTGCAGGCATTAACGCAAGGGAAGCAGATCGAGACGCTGATCGATGGCAATGAAGATAACTATATCTCGCTCACCGAACTTCGTCTCTTTAACCTCAACTCGAAAAACCAGCTGCGACTCCAGGGGATGATGACGCCCGAAACCGTCACGCACGACTTCCGGTCCCTTGCGAACCGTCGTGACTGTTCATTTTGTCATGCCTCCGGACCGGAAGCGCGACAGACCAGTTTTATCTCTCTGGTGCAACCTGATGGCAGCTATCGGCGGATTGCCGTCGAAAGAGGTGCAGTTTTGGATGCTCTTTACGGGACCCCGGATTTTTACATGGTCGGATCGACTCGCAGCAAGGCGCTGGACTATATCGGTGCGATGATCATCGCCGGCGGACTGGTGATGCCGATCGGGCACGGAACACTTCGCCTCTTGACGCGCAAGAACCGCAAGTAGGATAGGAGGACTGATCATGAGTGACACATCGAGAATCTATCTGCAACCGACCCCGGTTCGCATCTGGCACTGGCTTAACGCCTTCGGCATCGTCACCCTCGGGTTGACCGGCATCCAGATCCGTTTTCCTGAATACGTCAGCCTCTTTTCCGGCTATAAAACGGCAATCCTGCTGCACAATGTGGCAGGGGTCGTAGTGGCGGCCTCTTTTGCTCTGTGGTTCTTCTACTATTCCTTTATTGCCCGTAACATGCTCAAAATCTATGTCCCCAACAAGGATGATGTGCAAAGAGGACTTCTGCGCCAGGCCAAATTTTATCTGCTGACCTACTTCCTGGGCCGGCCGAATCCGCATCATCCCACCCCGCAGAACAAGTTCAACCCCATGCAGAAATCAGCTTACCTGGCGATCATGTTCCTGCTTATGCCGCTCCTCGGCTTAAGCGGTATCCTGCTGATCAATATCGAACCGATGCGGGATCTGGTGCTGATGATCGGCGGCCTCAAGATTCTTATGGCGATTCATTATCTCCTCGCTTGCTGTCTGACCGCTTTCCTCTTTACCCATGTCTATCTGGCCACTCTCGGCCGTACGGCCTTCGCTTACATCAAGCCGATGTGGACCGGTTGGGAAGAGAACGAAAGTGAGCAGCATGAACCTTTGGATCATCTTGCGCCGCGACCGAACTGACCGATAGACAGCCGTCCCGGCCGCAGCTGCACTTGCAGGTCGAGAGGAAGGGAGGCCACTATGAAAAAGCAAATCAGGCCCAATGTGATGGCGATCGCCAGAAAATACCCGACCGTGACGTTCTCCCCTGGCGATCCCGCAGAGTCAACGCAGTTTTCCGCGACCGAGTTTGGCGTACTTTCCCGGCGCGGCCTCTGGCATCTGCTCCTCTTCCTCTTGCTCAGCATGGCCGCCTTTGCCGGACAGAACTTTGATCTCTTTGCGTCCACACCCGAGGAGTTCTGGACGCTGCTGGGCTCGCCACCGCCGCCGGATTTAATCCATCTCGTCCTCGGTATCTATACCTTCTGCGCGTTGATGCTGCTGCCGGCACGCATCAACAAGGCTTCCCAGATGCAGAGCTGGGCGCATACGGGGTACCGGACAATCTTCTACCTCTTCTATCTGAGCGCCAATGCTCTGACCGCCCATTTTATGGTCGTCTTTGTCGCCGGGCTGATTCTGTATGGTTTCGAGCAGCTCTATCTCCTTCTGCACATGAGCAAAACCGTGCATGGCGTCGGTCCGCAGATCAGGAAAAGCTGATAAGCCTGTTATAGTTCATGCCTGACAACAAAAAACCCGCAAGACGCGGGTTTTTTGTTGCTTCAACCACCTAAAAATAACTTCGCGCCCCGAGAAACCGCCCGCTGTAGTAAGGATGATGGAGCGATTCAATCTGGACCTTCTCGCCGGTCCGCGGGGCGTGAATGAAACGGTTCTCGCCGATGTAGAGGCCGACATGGGAAACGACCCCTTTTTTTCGGGTGGCAAAGAAGACGAGATCGCCGAGATTCAACTCCTCTTTACTGATGGCGCGACCGGCGTTGTATTGCTGTTGCGAAACGCGGGGGAGGTTCAGCCCGTTCAGGCGATAACTGACCATGGTCAATCCGCTGCAATCAAAACCGTCTGTGTCGGTCGTCCCGCCCCAGCGATAAGGGATGCCGAGATAGCGCAGAGCGGTCTGGACGAGTTCGTTGCGCAAGTCACCGCTGTGCGCCTGGTCGATCCGGGCAATCGCATACTCTTGCGGCGCGACGATATAAAAATCGGTGATCACCCCTTGATCTTTGAGTCTGGCGGCTTGCGCCTGGGCCTCTTTCCACTCTTTGAAGTTGCCGAAGCGAACCTTGTAAAGACCGGAGTCATGGCGAAAGTAGAAAGATTCGATGCCGCGGCGATCGAGTTCACCATCGAGGCGCACAGCGTTATCGAGATTGGCGAAGGCTCCAACCTGGATGGTATAGCCGAGGCGGGGGAGGGACGAGGCGATGATGGCGTTGAGGAGTTCGCCGATGGGGTCAGGGGGATCAGCAGCGTTAATCGCCGGTGCCGACAGCGGCCACAGCAGCAGGAGCATGCAGGGGAGTATGAGCGCGCAACGAAGGAAGAACCGGGGCATGAGCCATCCTGACTTTTTTGCGGTTGCAAAGTAAATTTGTTATATTCTGCCGGCGAGCGGGACGGGGCATTATTCCATCCTGTCCCCCTTTATTCAAGAGATCTATCCTGCCCACTATAAAAACATCTCCAGGAGAATGAACTATGCCTGCAACAACCGAGCTTGTGGAGCGTCTCAATTCGCAGCGCGGCACTGAAATCCACATCGGACCGTGGCTGGCCATCACTCAGGAGCGGATTGACGCTTTTGCTCAGGTGACCGGCGATGTGCAATGGATTCATACCGACGTGGAGCGGGCCCGGCGCGAGTCCCCCTACGGGACGACCGTGGCGCACGGCTATCTCACTCTGTCTTTGCTCCCCGGTCTCACCGAAAGTAATCATCCCGATTTCTTTGCCAGCAACTATCCGGGGATGCGTTATCGCGTCAATTATGGGCTCAATCGCGTCCGTTTCCCGGCGCCGGTTAAAGCCGGAGCGCGCATCCGCGCCCGCTCAACCCTCCTCGATTTCGAACTATTGCCCAAGGGCGTGCAGATTATCTATCTCCTGACTATCGAAATTGAAGGGGAAGCAAAACCGGCTTGCATTGCCGAGTCGGTCGTCCGCGTCTATCCTTGAGACCTTCAGCTTTCCCTTTACAAACCGACGCTGGTTCGTATAAATTATGCGGTCGCATCAAGGCGCTGTTCTGGGCAGCGTCATCGTCGCTGCTTCGCAAAGGGAGTTCATGGATACCACGCTGATTCGCAACTTTTCGATTATTGCTCATATTGATCACGGTAAGTCGACCCTCGCCGACCGCCTCCTTGAGACGACCGGTGCTTTGCAGTCCCGCGAGATGTCGAATCAGTTCCTCGACAAGATGGATCTGGAGCGGGAACGCGGCATCACCATCAAGGCTCAGGCTGTTCGTTTGAACTACACTGCTGATGACGGCAAGACCTATATTCTCAACCTCATCGATACGCCGGGGCATGTTGACTTTACCTATGAGGTCAGCCGTTCCCTCTCTGCTTGTGAAGGGGCGTTGTTAGTCGTCGATGCTTCGCAGGGGGTGGAAGCCCAAACCCTCGCCAACGTCTATCTCGCCATCGATCAGAATCTCGAAGTCTTCCCGGTCCTTAATAAGATCGACCTGCCGGCGGCCGATGCGGCGCGGGTCAAGTCGGAGATCGAAGAGATTATCGGCCTCGATACCTCCGACGCGGTGGAAGCGAGCGCCAAGGCAGGGATCGGCATCCATGAGATCCTCGAAGCGATCGTCAAGAAAGTCCCGCCGCCGCAGGGGGATGTTACGGCACCGCTGAAAGTCCTGATCTTCGATTCCTGGTACGATGCCTATCAGGGGGTCATCATCCTCGTCCGCGTCATCCACGGCACGGTGCGCAAGGGCGAAAAGATCTTCCTGATGGCGAGTCGCAAAAGCCATGAAGTCCTGAAGGTCGGGGTCTTCACCCCGCATATGACTGAGGTCGATGAACTCGGCCCCGGTGAAGTCGGTTTCCTGATCGCCGGCATCAAGGTTGTCTCCGATGCCAAGGTCGGCGACACCCTGACCCACTTTCATCGTCAGACCCCGGAAGCCTTCCCCGGCTTCAAAGTCGTCAATCCCATGGTCTTCTCGGGCCTCTATCCGATCGACAGCACCGAATACGATCTGCTGCGCGATGCCTTGGAGAAGCTACGGCTGAACGATGCGTCCTTCTCCTTTGAGCCGGAGAACTCCATGGCGCTTGGTTTCGGCTTTCGCTGCGGCTTTCTTGGCTTGCTTCATCTTGAAATCATTCAGGAACGATTGGAGCGGGAGTTCGGCGTCGATCTGATCACCACCGCGCCGACCGTCCCATTTCGGGTCACTACCACCAAGGGGGAAGTCATCACCGTCGAGAGTGCCAACAAACTCCCGGAACTCCAATATATCGATTTCATCGAAGAGCCCTTTATCCTCGCCTCGATCCATGTGCCGAATGAATTTGTCGGTGCGGTTCTCGCTCTCTGCGAAGAGAAGCGCGGCGTGCAGCGGGAGATTCGCTACCTGACCGCGACGCGAATCATGATCATCTATGAACTCCCCCTCAATGAGATCGTTCTCGATTTTTATGACCGGCTCAAATCGATCAGTCGTGGTTATGCCTCCCTCGATTACGAACACCTCGATTATCGTCGCAGTGATTTGATCCGACTGAACGTTCTGATCAACGGCGATGCCGTCGACGCCCTCTCCCTTATTGTCCATCGCGATAA
>JAXMLA010000267.1:0-9912 GCA_034370465.1 Desulfuromonadales bacterium | reverse complement strand
CCGCCTTCAGGACAAAATCGACATGCACCGCGTCATAGGGAAAGACGATCTGGCCTTTTTCGGTCTTCTGCAAGATACCGGCTTTCAAAAGCGCTTGCACGTCACCATGCACGGCTTTGACATCCCGCCCCATGCGCCGGGCGGCCTCACGAATGGTCATCGCCCCGGCGCCGGTCATGATCTTGAGTAATTCCCAGCGCTTGCCGGAAATCACCTTGAACAACAGTTCCGGCGACTCAAAGCTGATAAATTGACCTTGGGCTTCGCCATCGAAAGCGCGCAGCAACCGGTTATTGATTTTTTCACGGGTAGCAACTTCCAGAGTAACGCTATTCATATCAGGACCTCCAATTATCTACCCAAAAAATCGCTCAACAGAGCCTGGGGTGTGCTGAAAAGATACGGGATCTCTTCGCCGGCCGTATGCCTCAATATTTTACGACGCAACTTGATATCTTCTCTTTTTGTTTTAACCTTTAAGCAGTGAGATCGTGGCATAAGGGATAAATTAATTCAAATAAGGAGAGAAGTCATGAATAAGCAGATGAAAGAGCTGCAACAACTCAAAGGGATAGGAGCAATCCTGTCACAACGCCTGGTCGAATCCAGCTATGACACCATTGCCAAGGTTGCCAGCGCCGAAGAAAAAGGCCTGGAGAGAATCGCCGGGATGAATCCGAAAAAGGTCCGGGACGTTGTGACCCAGGCAAGGAAGATCATGGGTGAAGCTGAAAAAAACCAGCCCTCCTGGAAGAAGCACTGAGAACGACGGCAGATCCAGCAAGTAGCAGTATGAAAAATTGACGAAAAGGGCCAGGCTTTATGCCCGGCCCTTTTCTTTCAGCCCATCCGCTGAATCAGCGCCGGGCCGTGCTGCACCGTGCGGGGATAATGCACTGCCGGCTTGCCGAAGGCCATGACGTAGCCGATGAGGTGATCGTCGGGGATGCCGAGGGTGCGGCGGGCCGACGGGACGAGATCGTTGATCGCCCATTTGGCAAGACCATTCCAGACCGTACCGACACCGTTGGCCTGGGCGAAGAGCTCAAAGTAGGCAAGGGCGATGACGCAGTCGGGAAGGGGCGTCGGAACATTCACCGGCACCGAAGCGACCAACAGGTGCGGCGCGCCGCGAAAGATGACATCGACCTGTTTCTCTTCCCACATCCGAACAAAATCGGCATAAAATCCCAGCCCTTCCGGCAGGGCATTCTCCTGCACCAATCGACCGAGGCCGGCCATCACTTCGTCGCGCAATTGCGCCAGCTTGGCGCGGTCATCGACGACCGTAAAGAGGACCTGCCGCGAGTTGACGCCGGTGGGGGCGTGCCACGCCACCTCCAGCAGATGCTGAATGGTTGCCGGTGGCAGGTTTTCCTCCTGGTAGCGCCGCACCGAACGACGGCCCTTGATCAAAATCTCCAGTTGACCGGCGTCGGGATAGTTACCGGCGAGAGGACGACTTGCTTCGGGCTGCAATCCGAGGATGGAGATCGCGGCGGTCGGGCAGATGGCGAGACAGTGCTGGCATTGGTAGCAGAGGGTTTCCTTCTCCGGAGCGATGAAGGGGAAGCCGCCCTCCATGGCAATAATACGCGCCGGGCAGTCGGCGACACACTGGCCGCATTTGGTGCAGGCCGGTTGATTCACAAGAAAATTCAGCATATTGGTTCCCTTTTCAAAAGTTAGCGGGTAAGAGATCAAAATCATTTGGCCGCTGAAAAGGCGGATAACTGCGGATAAAGACAGATAAAATTTGAGACAAGTATTTCACCAGACGGGTAAGCCGACCAACACAATAAACCCGATTTTATTTATCAGATTTCATCCGAACTTATCTGCGGCTAACTGCCTTTTCCAGATCTATTCTTGCTCTCCCCGACTGAAACCCTGCCCGGATCTCTTCAACCCGACTGCGGTTCTTGCCGAGATCGGAATAGCCGAGGCGTGAAGCGGAGCGAAGATGGATCACCTTTTTCTCCCCGTCCAAAAGAAACTCGGCATCATCGACAAAGAGGGTGGTGCGGAGCTCGACACGCAGATAACCCCTCCCTTCTTCGATGATCGTCGCATCGCTACGCTGGCGAATCATCTGGGTGAGTCGGGCAAAAGCAGCCTCTGGTTCGTCAGTGAAGGAGAAGGGCGCAATCCGGTGTCCTTCGTCGCCAGCAAAACTCGACACACAGTTGGGGGACGAAGGACACGCCGCCAAAACGCCCCCCTTGACGCCAAGATTCTTCGGTCGCTCTCCGGCGCAGGCCGATAATATGGCTGCCAACAGCGTCATAACCATCACTGTCCGTATATGTTTTCGCATCATGGGCTCGGCGGATAGTCAGTATAACCGGTGGGACCGGCGCTGTAAAAAGTGGTCGAGTCGGGGACGGCTAAGGGCAGATTATTTTGCAGGCGCGCCACCAGATCGGGATTGGCGATAAAGGGACGGCCAAAGGCGATCAGATCAGCGGCACCTCTGCCCAGATCAATCTCCGCCCGGTCCAGATCGTAACCGCCGGAGAGGATCACCGTACCGCCGCCGGCCGCACGAAAGGCCTGACAGATCGCCTGCACCGTCGTCGCATTCGGTTTCGGCGCCCCCATGGAGGAGTGATCGACGAGATGCAGATACGTCAGTTGCAACTGCCCGAGCGCTGCGGCCAGGGCGGTATATTGCCCGGCAATACCGGCATAATCACCGGACATGTCGTTGAAGACGCCGTAAGGAGACAGGCGGATGCCGACCCGCGCCGCACCGATGGCGGTGGTGACGGCAACCGCCACCTCGAGAGCAAAACGGTTGCGGTTGGTGCTGTCATCACCATAAAGGTCATGGCGTTGATTGGCTCCGGGATCGAGGAACTGGTTGACCAGGTAGCCGTTGGCGCCGTGAATCTCCACTCCGTCGAAACCGGCAGAAATGGCATTCTTTGCCGCTTCGGCATATTCGTTGATCGTCCGCTGGATCTCTTCCGCCGTCATCGCCCGCGGCGTGCCGTACGGCTGCTCCCCCTGACTGTCAGTCCAGATCCTGCCGAGGACGGCGAGGGCCGAGGGGGCGAGAAGCTCGGCGCCAGGGGGCAGGTTGAGGGGACTTCCCACCCGACCGGTATGCATAAGCTGGACAAAGATCTTGCCGCCCCGCATATGTACGGCCCTTGTGACCTGCTTCCAGGCTGTCGTCTGCTCAAGAGAATGAAGGCCGGGGATGCGGGCATAACCGAGGCCATGCGGGGAGGGTGAAGTCCCCTCGGTAATGATCAAGCCGGCCGAAGCGCGCTGTCCGTAATATTCCGCCATCAGATCGTTTGCCTGGTTGCCCATCGCCCGGTTGCGGGTCATCGGGGACATGACGACCCGGTTCTTCAGCGCTGTCGCGCCGAGTTGATAAGGGGAAAAAAGTTGCATACTCACCTCCGGTTGTTGGTTATGAGTTAAACTTATACCATATTCAACGTTGACGCGCCTGACCTTCAACAGATAAGCTACGCCATCCTCAAACAATCAGGCGACGATGAACGCTCTGCACTTCCTCACTCCCTACCTGCGCCGCTACTTCCTGCCGGTTTTGGCCGGGGCCCTGTGGCTGACTCTGACCAACATCCTCGGCGCCATGCTCCCCTGGCTGCTCAAGGTCGGGATCGACGCCATTGCCAGCCAGGACGCACAAAGCCTCACCCACGCCGCCCTCGGCCTCGGCGGGGTGGCGATCGTGCGCGGCGGCACCCGCCTCCTCTCCCGCTTCCGTTTTCTCCACAGCGCCCGGGCGGTAGAGCTGGATCTGCGTGCCGACCTGATGCGCGGCCTCCTCGCCAAACCCTTCGATTTCTTCGACCGCCATCGCACCGGCGATCTCCTCTCCCGCTTTACCAACGATCTCAGCAACGTCCGCATGCTCGCCGGTTTCGGGGTGCTGACCATGGTCAACTCCCTCCTCGTCTATATTGTCACCCTGGTCATGCTCCTGCGCCTCTCCCCGACCTTGACCGCGATCGCCCTCATCCCCTACCCCTTCATCTTCCTCTTCGTTAAAAAGATGAGCAAAAAGATGATGACCCTCACCACCGCTTCCCAGGAGAGTCTCGGCCGGGTCAGTCAGGCGGTGGAGGAGACCGTCTCCGGCGAAACGGTGGTGCGCGCTTTTGCTTTAGGGGGCGTACGGATTCGCCACTTTGCTCGTTGCAATGCCGACTATCTGCAACGCAACCTCGATCTGGCCCGCCTGCGCGCCTTTATCATGCCGGTGATGACCATCGTCGGCCCGATCGGCGCCCTCCTCACCCTCTACTTCGGCGGCAAGATGGTCAGCTCCGGCGAATTTACCCTCGGTGAGCTCGTCGCCTTTACCGCTTATCTCGCCCAACTGGTGATGCCGACCCTAACCCTCGGCTGGGTGATGACGCTGATGCAGCGCTGCGCCGCCAGTATGGAGCGGCTCAGCACCGTCCTCGGCGGCGAGCCTGCGACGGCACCCGCGCCGCCCGTGTTGGCGCCGCCGGCTATCGCTGTCCACAACCTCAACTTCGGCTATGAAAGTGGTCCGGAAGTCCTCAAAGGGATCGATCTCACCATCCCCGCCGGCACGGTGGTCGGCATCGTCGGCCCGACCGGATCGGGGAAGAGTACCCTGCTGCGCCTCCTCACCGGACTTTACCCGCCGCCGGCCGGGACGATCCTGATCGATGGCGTCGATCTTTCCACCCTCGATGGCGGGGAGTATCGCCGCCGTCTCGCCGTTGTCCCGCAGGAAGGGCGGCTCTTCTCCGGTTCGATTGAAGAGAATCTCCTTTACGGGGTGCCGGGGGGTGACGCTGCGCTGCGGCAACGGGTGAGTGAAGAAGTGGCACTCAGCGACGAGATTGCCCGCTTCCCGCAGGGCTATCAAACCAAAGTCGGCGAGGGCGGGGTGGCGATCTCCGGCGGCCAACGCCAGCGCGTCTGCCTCGGCCGCGCCCTCGCCCGTGACGGCGGCCTCTGGCTTCTGGACGACCCCTTGAGTCACCTCGACGCTGCTACTGCCCGCACCGTCTGGAGTGCGCTGCGCGCCCATCTTGCCGGCCGCACAGTCCTGGTGACCTCCAGCCGCGTCTCCTTTCTCGCCGATGTCGATACCATCCTCCTCTTCGAGAACGGCAAAATCGTTGCCCGCGGCACCCACGCCGAACTCCTTGACAGCTCCCCTCTCTACGCCCGCCTCGCCGAGCAGGAGAAGTTACGGGACGAAGTGGAGGAGATCGCATGAGCGGCCGTTTTCACGAAGAGAATAGCGACGAAATCAGCGGCCGTCACCTCGACTTTCAGCTCTTCAAACGTTTCCTTCTGGCGGTACACCCTTACCGGCGCACCGCCTGGCTCTCCCTGGGGATGCTGCCGATTCTGGCCCTGGCCAAACTCGTGCAGCCCTGGCTGGTCAAGGAAGCGATCGACCGCGCCATCCTCCCCGGCCGCCTCGAACTCCTCGGCCTCTTTGCCCTCCTCTTCTTTGTTGCCCTGGCCGTAGAAGGCCTCCTCATGTATTGGCAGGGCTATCAAGTGCAGCTGGTCGGGCAGAGAATCATGGCCGATATGCGCGCAGCGGCCTTTGCCAAGTTGCCGCGTTTGCCGGCCAGCTACTATGAAAAGAATCCTTCCGGCCGCCTCGTCACCCGCGTTACCAACGATGTCGAGAATGTCGGCGAGCTCTTCGGCTCGGGAATCATCTCCGCTCTCGGCGATATCGTCACCCTGACCCTGATCATCGGCGTCATGCTCTGGATGAATCTCCAGCTCGCCCTCGTCACCTTTGTTGTCCTCCCCCCCCTCTTTATTGCCGGCACCCTCTTCCGCCGTAACCTGCGCGCTGCCTCCCGCCAGGTCCGCTCCCGTCTCGCCGGGCTCAATGCTTTTGTTGCCGAGCGGATCGCCGGCATCGCCGAGGTCCGTCTCTTCGGTCAAGAGCGCCGCACCCTGAGTGAATTTGAAAAACTACAGGACGATTACTGCCAGGGGGCGATCAAGGTGATCAACGCCGACGCCGCCCTCTACGCCGTCGTCGAGACCCTCGGCTCCATCGCCCTGGCGGCGATTCTGTGGTACGGCGGCGGCGAAGCGCTGCGCGGCACCACCAGCTTCGGGACCCTCGTCGCCTTTATCGATTATGCGCAGAAGTTCTTTACGCCGCTGCGCGACCTCTCGGCCAAATATTCCGTAATCCAGACCAGCAATGCCTCGCTGGAGCGGATCTTCGAGCTCCTCGATCAGCCGGAAGAAGAAAGCGGCACGCAAAGCGTCCCAATGAGCGGCACATTGGAACTGGAGGGGGTCAGCTTCAGCTACAACGACGACAGCACCCCGGTGTTGCAAGGGATCGATCTCCGCCTCGCGCCGGGGGAGACGATCGCCCTGGTCGGCGATTCCGGGAGCGGCAAAACCACCGTCACCCGCCTGATCATGGGCTTTCATCTGCCGCAAAGCGGCACCATCCGCTTTGGCGGCATCGCCCTCGGCGATGTCGAGCTGAGCAGTTGGCGGCAGCGCATCGGCTGGGTCGGCCAGGAACCGTTCCTCTTCTCCGGCAGCGTGCGCGAGAATCTCGACCCCGCCAGCCGCCACAACGATGCTGAGCTCGCGGCCCTTCTCCAGCGCTGCGGCGCCGCCGCCATTGTTGAGCGCCTCGGCGGCCTCGACGCCATCCTTTCCGAACGCGGCCGCAACCTCTCTTCCGGCGAACGCCAGCTCCTCTGTCTGGTGCGGGCGCTGGCCGGCGATCCGCAACTCCTTATCCTCGATGAAGCGACCAGCCGCCTCGACCCGGAAAGCGAAGGCGTCGTCCGCCGCGGCCTTCAGGAAGCCAGCAGCGGCCGCGCCGTCCTCCTCGTCGCCCACCGCCTCGCCACCGCCCGCCACGCCGACCGCATCGTCGTCCTCCGCCGCGGCCGCATTCGCGAATCCGGTAGCCACAGCGAACTCCTCGCCGCCGGCGGACTTTATGCCCGCCTCTGGCGCTTGCAGCAGGTGGAGGGGGAGGAGGAAACTCCCACCACCCCATCACTGTAGGTCGGGTTAGCGCAGCGTAACCCGACGTCATTTTCCCTTGCAAAGACACGATTGAAAAATGTAATTTCAAAAAACGGTCGGCAGCTTACCGCTACAAATGAGTGAGTCTTGAATGGAGTTGAGTCAATGCGTTTAAGCGATCGGCAGCGGCAAACGATTCGGCAGGCGACAAGGCGATATTTCGGCGCAGAGAGCACTGTGCTTCTCTTTGGCTCGCGACTGCGGGACGACCTGCGCGGCGGGGATATCGACCTGTACGTGGAAGGGAATCTCGATGCTGCCGCGCTGGTCGAGGCCCGCCTGCGCTTTCTCGCCGAACTGCATGCGGCGAGCTGTCTTGAAGGCGAGAAGATCGACGTCGTCCTCTTTTCGCCGCACTTGGCACAGCAACGCGAAATCGACCGGATTGCCCGCCGGGATGGAGTCGAGTTATGAGTGATGCCCATCGCCTCAAAATGAGAGCGACCTTGAACGAATGTCTGCTGCATGCCGAGATTTTGCAACAAGACCTCGACGAGTTGGGCGATACGACATTCAGTCCCGCCGATCTCGAATTGAGTCTTGCTCCGGCGACCGTCCGCTTGCTCGATCAACTGGCGTATCGTTTTGCCAAGCTGCAGGATTCGCTGGGGGAGAAGATGTTGCCGCTGCTGTTGCTGGTGGCCGAAGAACCGATGGCGCCGACAACCACCTTTGCCGAGAAGTTGCAACGTTTGGAGAGGCTGGGCTACATCCCCTCGGCCGAGCAATGGCGACTGTTGCGGGAAGTCCGTAACCAGATTGCCCATGAGTATCCGGAACATCCGGAGATCAAGGCAGCGGTGCTCAATCGGCTGCTGCAAAGTGGCAGGGAACTGCTTGCCTTCTGGGGGCATTTGCTGCCGATAGCGGAGAGGATGCTGGCGGATTGATTTCTCTGCGGGAGGTTTTTGTATGACCTTTCCGCATTTCCCTGAGTCCGAAGGAACTAAAATCCCGTAGGTCGGGTTAGCGTAGCGTAACCCGACGTTCATCACCGCAAGATGAGGAATCCGAAACAGCCCTACCGTAGTAGCGGCTTAAACTGCGATTTGAATAAAAAGAGGCCGCCCGATTTGGGAGGCCTCTTTTTTATTGCTATTGAATTTAGCTACGCTGCTCATACCCCACCTGCCCCTAATTTCAGATGGTGCCATATTTCCGATTGAAGTCCTCGTCACTCATAATCAACAGGAGTATCCCATCGATGAAACCAAGGACCGACGGGATGAAGGTCCAGCAGAAGAGCAAATACAAAATTCCCAGGCCGACACGGCGCAGGTAGAACTTGTGGATCCCGAAACTCCCCAGAAAAAAGGCAAACAAAGCAGCAGCCAACTTGCTTTTACCGTTGGGGGCAACTGCACCCAGGTTCGCAAAAGGGGAGGTCTGCCGCACTCCGCATTTGGGGCAGATCTCGGCTTTGGCCTTAATAATCGAGCCACATTCCGAACAATATTTTTCGTCCAGACCTTTTTGAATTGTTTCGCTCATCTTTTGCACCCTTTTGATAAAGTTTTTACGCCACCCGGATCTCCACTTTACCATCGACCGCTTGGGCATAGCGCTGAAGAGAGCGCAGACTCGGCAATGGATGGCCCGACTCCAGGCGGGCAACGACCGACTGGGTTGTCCCCATCCGTTTTGCCACTTCTTCCTGGGTCAGGTGAGCGCGTTTCCTAGCCTCGATTAACTGTGCGGCCAGAGCAAACTCATCTTCAAGACGCACATATTCACTGCGAAATTCCTCATCTTGCAAAAGTTCTTTTTTCAGGTCTGACATTCTTTTACCCATGATCAATCTCCTTGGCCCGAGACAATGCCAGAGCAATCTCTGCCGCCGGGGTCTTTTGACTCTTCTTCACGAAAACACGCACAATCACTACCCGCCTGCCGATCGCGGTGACATACAGAGCACGAGCAATGCCGGACTGGCCTTTCCCCCGAATCTCCCACAGCTTGTCTTGAAGGTGGCGGACATATGGCATCCCCAAAGTCTCAAGGCCTTTAGATTCGATCAAATCGGCGACACGGACTAAACGAGCCTGAATATCCTTGGGGATAGCAAGGAACTCCGCCTCCACAGCTTCATTGAGAAATTCAACGTGCCAAGATTTAATCATGTCATCACTATAGCAAAAAAGCGATATTTTGCCAGATAAATATCCAATTGGGGTACATATCGGGATAAGTAGGATTTCTAAGATTAAACTAGGGGAGCGTACCTAGTTTAATCCATTGTCCCTTTTCCCTCTTCCTAACACAAAGCAAAAGGCGACCAATTTGGCCGCCTTTTGCTTTGTGTTCGTCTCGTCAAGGAAACTGCAACCTGTCAGCACATCAACTTGACAGCTTTGAAGCTAGGTACTTTTGACAGCCATGCCCAGGATTTCTAATCGACAAATGAATGTCCCCGGCAGCCAAGTTGGGTATCGTTATCGGTTGCACCGGAAATATCTGTAGATGGAGGACGAGTTTATTCTGTATCTTCATTAAATTTTTTCAAAATATCAAGCGCATGTCTATCGAACGTAGCTTGCTTAATACTTTTTACTGTTTTACTTGATCCGTCCATATACTGAATATGTATACTAATTATATCAGAGTCTTCAACTAAATCAGTTAACCATAAATAATCATAACTGTATTTAGCACTTTCATTCGGTTTTATCGGCCCAACACCTTTTATTTTAATTTTTATTTTTCCACTTACATCTTTAATGGGGTCTTCGACTGCGTTGTAACCGATAACATTTGTAGTTATATATTTTATAGTTTTTTTCGTCGGGTTGTAGTAAGTAATGTTAAACCCTGTCCCGTCAGTATATTCACTTTGATCATAAATATTCGATTTTTCTATAA
>JAXMLA010000266.1:0-2100 GCA_034370465.1 Desulfuromonadales bacterium | reverse complement strand
ATCTGCTCGCTGTCCTACGCTTAAAGCCCGATGTTGCCACCAGACCTCCAAGGACTCGCTACCCGGTGGATGGCCTTCCTTCCGGGGCGGGATTCACACCCGCTGGATTACACGACCTTGCCCGGCCGCACTAGTATGGTGTCCCGGAAATACCGCGCACTTCTTTTACAGCCGAATAATGTAAAGACAACCAATGCTCATGTTTTGAATTATCGGCAGCTTGTGGTTCAGGTTTTGAATCAGCGGTGTACATTTTTCCTGCTCCGCATGCTGCAAGAATAAAACTCACCAAAAGTGCACTTATTAATAATAGAGTTTTCACGTTCATTTCCTATCCTCCTTTACATGTTAATTGCCGGACACTTGACTTCAGGAAACTCGTCTTGTTGCGGGCTTTGACGCGTTGGCATCTCAAGCCGTGTACGGTTTGCAGTACAACCTTTTTTTCGATCAGGCCAATCCGGCTGTTCTATGGGGGACAAACTCAGAAAACGCTCAGCTCACTGCGCGGTCAGGTTCCAAACATTGTCCTTCGCGTGAGCCGCTTCCCAGGTACTCACCTTCGCCCTGGCAGCATCGAACAGGCGCACATTGATTTGTAATCACGCATCAACCGCAATCTCAGTCTCGCTGCCGTCACCTGCCTACTTGGAAAACCTCATCCAGCCAGTCGAACAGCTCCTGGCTCATCAGACTGCGGTTCTCCATGATGCAGTGACTGGAGGCGCCTTCTTCAGCCGGTGTGATCACGAGCCGCTTCCTGGGATTCGGCAGGAGTTTGAAACAGAGATCGTTCTGCCTCTTGATCTCCGGGCTCTGGTATTCCCCGTTAGAAACCAGGATCAGGGACGGCGCGGCAACCTTGGCCGGATCGAAGCGGAAACCCTTATTGGCCTCGACCAGGCCGGGGAGATTATCCATCTTCAGGCCGAAGCGCCAGGCGATCGACTGATTGGTGCGAAGCTTGAAGGATGACCACGTCCTGACCACATCCGGCGTCGCAGTGGCTACCGCCATCTTGGCGACACCGACGTGGGCATCGACCACACAATTGTTCATCGCAACAGCCTTGATACGTTTATCGTGCACGGCGGCTTGCGGCACAAACCCCCCGCCGCTGCTGTATCCGTAGACGGCAAGCCGCCGGGGATCCACATCCGACCGGCCAAGGGCGTAGTCCACGACCGCCTTGATCGGGACATCAATGGTCGGGTGGAAGAACTTCCCTTCCAGCGGGAGCAGCCCCTGCCCCGGCAGATCCACGGTGAGGAAGTTGTAGCCCCGGTCAAAGGCCTGGGGTCCAATGTAAAAGAAGAGGTCCTCGGCGAAGGTTTCCGCTCCGCCGATCATGATCAGCGTCTTTGCAGGTCTTTTTCCTGCAGAGGCCTTACGGAAGTATCCGGGGAGGACAGTGCCCTTAAAAGGTATCTCGACGTACTCCAGTTGCGGTTTAAAGAGCTTTCCCGCCTTTTTCAGGAGCGCTCTGCTCTTCAGGGCCGTCTCCTTGAATCGGGGGTCATCCGGAAGCATCGAGACCAGCGCCGCGCGGTAGTAGTAGGATGCCCGCTGCAACTGATCACGGGCGCTCACGGTGCGTCCTTTGTCCAGTGATTGCTCGCCCCGGTTCTCGACGCGGCGCGCTGTCTTGATCCACTCTGCCTGCCAACTGGCGGCGTCGCCGTCCTTGATATTGGCGGCGGTGTAGAAGGCCTCACCGATCTCACAACCATGATTCACGGTTGCGCCGAGGATCAGCGAACCGAAAACAAAATCCATCTCCATATCCTGAAAGTGGAAACGCACATGCGCCGCATGGGGATCGACGGCTCTTTCCGGCGCCTTGTTTTGCTGCGCCTTGCTATCCAGGACTTCCTTCTTCTCAGCGGCGCAGACGATGCCGGTCTGCCAATAACTTGTCAGGACAATGAACGACAAAAGCATTACCGCAATCAGCCAAACTTTCTTCAACATTTCCTCCCTCACGCTCTTCATAACAGAGACACTTCAGGTAATTAGTCCCATTTTTTATTCAGAACGATAAGTCGACTGCCAGCGATAAGTAGATTGATGGCTTAAGAAATCACATTGTTTCTTGAAAAG
>JAXMLA010000265.1:0-1062 GCA_034370465.1 Desulfuromonadales bacterium | reverse complement strand
GTCGCGGCTGGGGCCGGAGATGTAGTAGATCTCTTTTTGTCCGTCCTTGGCGGCTTCGATGTACTCCTCAAGGGAGATGAGCCCGTCCTTGTTGTCGTGGCGGGAGGAGTTGAAGCGCAGGAGCTCCCCGAAGGCCTCCTGATTGGCGAAGTCGGAATAGCCGAGCTTGAAGCGCTTGGCGTGCTCTTTCCAGAACGTGGTGTAGCGGTCCTTGTCCTGGCCGAGTTTTTTGAGGTGCGAGAGGATCTGCTTGGTCAGGGTAGTGGCGATTTTGCGGATGAGCAGGTTTTCCTGCAGGGTCTCGCGGGAGATATTGAGCGGCAGGTCCTCGGTGTCGACCACGCCGCGCATGAAGCCCAGGTATTCGGGGATGAGGTCCTTGTTCTTGCTCTGGATGAGCACACGGCGCACGTAGAGGTCCAGGCCGTAGTTGTCGCGGTCGAAGCCGAAGGTGTCCTGGCTGCGCGGGGGCACGAAGGCCAGGGCCGAAAACTGCACCGGGGCGTCCACGTTCATGTGCAGGGAGTCGAGGGGTTCCTCGTGGTCGTAGGTCAGGAATTTGTAGAATTCCGTGTACTGCTCCGGGGTGATGGAGAATTTGTTTTCGCGCCACAGGGCCTGCACCGTGTTGGCTTTCTCGCCCTGAACCAGGATGGGGAAGGAGATGAAATTGGAGTGCTTCTTGATGATGGAGGTGATGCGGTTCTTTTCCGCGAACTCCTTTCCATCCTCTTTGAGTTCAAGGGTCACCGTGGTGCCGCGCGGCAGGTCCTCTTCCAGTTCGACCACGGTATAGGTGCCAAGGCCATCGGAGTTCCATTCCACGGCCTTGGAGTCGGGCTTTAAGGAGCGGGTACGGATGGTGACCTTGTCGGCGACCATGAACACCGAGTAGAAGCCCACGCCGAAGCGGCCGATGATGTTGGAGGAGTTGGCCTGGTCAGCCATGGCCTGACGGATGAATTCGGCCGACCCGGAGTGGGCGATGGTGCCGATGTTCTCGACCAGTTCATCCATGGTCATGCCGATGACGGTGTCGGCGATGACGAGCTGGCGCTTTTC
>JAXMLA010000264.1:0-18428 GCA_034370465.1 Desulfuromonadales bacterium | reverse complement strand
ACGGGAAGCTGGCAAGCGGAATACATCACTGCCACCTGAAAAAAGGGAATCCGACCTATGTGGCAGTCAGGGAAGTCCGCGACAAGAAAATAAAACTGGTGGAGGTCACTTATGTTGGAACGCATGAAAAAGCACCCTATTGATGTCGCCAGTTTTGTTGGGCCGACCAAGAAACTGCAGGAGCTCCGTAAATATGCTGCCGGGATCGGTCTTGTTGAGTCCTCTGCTAGCCTCCCTTGGCGCGACGCTTTTCCCGAGTTCAAGGGGAATGAAGTCGGAACACTGCTCAGTGGCTACCGTCACCGGGAGGGATTGACGCAGATGCAGCTTGCCGTCTTAACGGGGATTCCCCAGCGTCATCTTTCCGAAATGGAGTGTGGCAAGCGGATCATCGGCAAGGAGCGTGCAAAGAAATTGGCAGAGGTACTGCATTGCGATTACCGGGGTCTGCTGTAATTCACCTGCACCGTGGTCAGCCTCGAAGCCGGCTCGGTCTTTTACGAAGCGAAACCTGGTCCTTTTGATCCCAGCCACAAAAGCGACATGGCGAACTGGGCACCGGCAGAAGGGAGCGCGGAAGCTGCGGCTTATTTGCAGGGGCTGGTTGAACTGGTCGTTGCCCGCGGATAAGGTCGGATAGGATCGGATAAAATCTGATTAAACTGAGATGCTAAAATAATCCGGGACAGATTTATTTGTTGTCTTAAGGATCGGTCAGGATCGACGGGTCGCGTCCCGTCCGACGCCTTACTTTTTTTGCAGGCGCCAAAAAAAAGTAAGCAAAAAATGGCTTTCTCCTGCGGAGGGCATCTCCGGTGCGGTTCTTGTTGTAATCTATGAATTTCGGCGGTATCGATTGCGGCAGTGATCCTTTGCACCGAGGGCGGGGCCCGTAGGTATTGCGGGCCCCCTAACCTGGCAAAGTCAAGATCCGCTCCGGTATCTTCAATCACTGCCAGCACCAATATCTGTTGCAATTTTCCTTATCACCACAACAAGTTAACGCGGGCGCCCCCAATAAATAGGGCACCCTTGGTTGCTCTGCTACGCAGCGCCGCGATAAATTCCCCACCAAGAGCGGCAAAATCAACGCCAGCCGGCATGCACAGATGCCGAGCGCAGCGCCAAAACGGTCCTTTCTTTGGTGACTTTCTTTAGACCAGTAAAGAAAGCCATCCGGCTGCCGGCCGGAACCGGCGATATCAGTGGACGACTGAGGGGGACAGGCACCTTTTAATGAAGCCAAAAGGAGCCAGTCCCCGTTTTCACGAAGATTCACAACGGGTATGAATATAAGATCTAAATGCGGGGGGTGAGGCGACTGAGACTTTGTTTCCCATGGAGGCAGGCAATGATGACAATGCTCTCGTTGGTCATGACATAAAAAATCCCGTAGGGGAACCTGCGCAGCAACGCCCTTTTTACCGTGCGATAAACTGTGGCATACAGGGCCGGATCACAAGCGGGAGCGGACTTCATCCCAGGATGATTGATCCTGGGGATTCTTTTCGTACTCGTCAAGACGTTTGTCCAACTCGCCCTTCGTGTCTGATGATAGTTCAACCTTCTCTGGTTGGACGGCGATACTGTCCCAAATATCCTCAACCAATTGAATCCGCTCGGGGATACTCAACGAAAACAGGTCTTCAGCGGTTATATGTGACATCGTGTTAACCTCCCGGGAAGTAATGTGAAACTCTTTGGACGAATATATACCATGAAATCGGGAAAAATCTTAAGTTGAAAGTTGTTGTTGGGAGTACCTGAAGGGAGTGAAACTAACGGTGTCAAATCTACACATTTGACAAATTGATTTTCTTTGATGGGGAAATTTCGGAAAAGTTCAGCGGGACGCTGTTATCTATTTATCTATTGAAAATACAGGAACACCAGGCATTTGCGCTAGTTGCCTGGTATTTTCGCTTTCTTGACGTTTTTATCCTTGCATTTCAGGTAGTGAAACTCCATATTTGCATACATGATATCCCGTCGACTCTATCCTCAACTCATAGAAGCGCTTGCTTCCTCTCCGGCAGTGGCCCTGCTTGGCCCTCGCCAGGTGGGCAAGACGACGCTGGCGCTGGAAATCGGGCAAACCTGCCATGCCCTTTATCTTGATCTTGAATCCGAACAGGATCGCGCCAAACTTGCTCAGCCGGAGCTCTATCTTGCTGATCATCAGGACGAGTTGGTCATTTTCGATGAGGTGCACCGTCTTCCCGGGCTCTTCCCGATTTTGCGCGGTCTCATTGACCAGGGGCGCCGCGACGGTCGGCGCACCGGGCGCTACCTGTTCCTCGGTTCTGCCTCTCTCGATCTGCTGAAACAGTCGGGAGAGACGCTGGCCGGGCGCATTGCCTACCTGGAACTCTCCCCCTTGCATATCCTCGAAACTGCCGAATTCTCAGCGGATCACCTCTGGGTCGTGGGGGGCTTTCCGGAAAGTCTGCTCGCCCCTGATCCCCGGCGGAGTTTGCGCTGGCGCCAGGACTTTATCCGTACCTACCTGGAACGAGATATCCCGCAGTTTGGTCCACGCATTGCCGCTGAAACTTTGCGCCGTTTCTGGGTCATGCTGGCACACAATCAGGGGACACTGTTGAACACGGCGCAACTCTCCCGCAATCTTGGCGTCGATGTCAAAACCGTCGGCGGCTATCTGGATCTCCTCGTTGATCTGTTGCTGGTGCGGCGTCTCCAGCCTTGGCATGCCAACATCGGTAAACGGTTGGTGAAGTCACCCAAGGTCTATGTGCGCGATAGCGGGCTGGTTCATGCTTTATTGGCCATCCCGGATAAGGAGACTCTGCTTTCGCACTCCATTGTTGGCCAGAGCTGGGAGTGTTTTGTGATTGAAAACCTCCTTGCGGTCGGCAGGGGAGAGGTACAGGGCTTTTTCTACCGGACCGGCGGCGGTGCCGAAATCGATTTACTTCTGACCTGGCCGGATGGCTCTCTCTGGGCGATCGAGGTGAAGCGCAGTCTCACTCCGAAGCTTGAGCGTGGCTTCTATGCGGCCTGTACTGATCTCCATCCGGCGAAAAAGTTTGTGGTCTACCCCGGCAGCGAACGCTACCGGCTAGCACCGGACATTGAGGCAATTTCACTGGCGGCATTGGCGGAAGAAGTGGAAAAGGCCATTTAGAGGGGAAATTTCTGGGGTCAGGAAATTTCTGGGGTCAGGTTAACCTTTCTGTTATTCGCTAGAGATATTATTTCCGGTCTGATACGAAAAAGTGAATGTCTGAACCGATCGCAAGGAGATTGGCGTTTCTACGTATTGCGCGGCCCCCCTGACCAGGCAAAGGCAGATTTTCTCCAGTATTCTTCAATCACCGTCAGCGCCAACTCCCGAATGATAACTCCCTGTCACCACGGCAAGTTAACGCGGGGGCCCCCAATAAATAGGGCCCCCTTGGTTGCCGTGCTACGCAGCGCCGCGATAACTTTCCCCACCACGAGCAGAAAAATCACCGCCCGTCGGCACGCACAGATGCCGAGCGCCGCGCCAAAATGGTCCTTTCTTTGGTGACTTTCTTTAGACCAGTAAAGAAAGCCACCCGGCGGCCGGCCGGAACCGGTGACCTTCTTCATGATTTTCTCAGATCGCGAGCAGCAGGCAAAGATCGACGGGTCGCGTCCCGTCCGACGCCATACTTTTTTTGCAGGCGCCAAAAAAAGTATGCAAAAAATGGCTTTCTCCTGCGGAGGGCATCTCCGACGCGGTCCTTGAATGGGATCTATGGATTCCGGAGGTATTGACTGCGGCAGTGATCCTTGGCACCGAGGGCGGGCCCGTATGTATTGCGGGCCCCCTGACCAGGCAAAGGCAGATTTTCTCCAACGGAACGGACCTCACAGAGCCGGGCGCAACAGATTGCCAAGATCATCTGGGGTTGCTCGTTCAAAACTGCCACTTGACATCAATGACACCCAGACGTTCTCGACCTTCCGCTGCTGGTGCCTTGCTCCTGTCCACGTCATCGGTGGTTGCCATCACGCTGCAATGAATTCCCCAGTTGTTGCGTTCGTAATGGAGGCCGGCAATCGTCACACCGACCAGAGGCTCTTTAGCCACGCTGTGGCTATCGTGGAAAGTGTTTCCGTCAAGGAAGATATTGTACGCAATAGCGCTGCCAAACAGAACGAGAGAAGCATATAACGATGCCGTCCGGGGATTTTCCGGTTTCAGGGCGGCTATATAGTGCATGCGGACGCCGATGGGATCGGGCACATACACGAAGCCACCGGGCATATTGTGACCAAAACGCATCTCCAGTGCGGTGCTGGCCTGGGTCATCAGATTGCCGACGCCGACATTGCCGTTTATCGCTGTATCGAAAGATAACCCCCCAGGATTCCCCCAGCGCCAGACCTTGTGCTTGCGCATATAGTTGAGATTAAACACCGGCTCGGTCTCGAGTTGATTATCCCAGCCCTTGGGATCATTATTTCCGGTCAATTTATGAACCGTTTTCTGGGTCTCTTCGGCCAATGAAGCGGGCCCGACCACACCGGCCGTGATTTCGAAGCCGCGGAATTCATTGTCGTTGAAGGCATACCAGCTTGACTGCAAGGTAAGCACGCCCACATAGGGAACATCATCTTTGATAAGAACACTCCGTTTGCCGTTTTCCGGTGTCTGGGTGACCTGACTGATGGCAACTCCGGTTCGGTAAACCAGCCCATCTTTCGTCAAGGTTGGTATCTTTTTTCCCCACTGCTTGACGAACATGGGTACACCTTCCAATGTTTCCCAGTGACTTGCAACCGCTGAGTGTCTTTGTAGTGACCAACCTCCTGAGATCTGGTTATCTTTATTGAAAAAGAAATCGTTTGTGAATTCAAAGAGCCAGGTTGTCCGTTCGACCCCCTCCGGTTTTCCTGCATCAAAAGATGGCGGGTCTTGTCCATAAACCGTACCGGCGGTAAAAAAGAGGATGCACACGACGGATCTGATGATAGATAATCGATAGTTTTCCAATATTCTCATGCCGCCAATCTCCTTTTTCGACCTCTGTAATCTCGCGATGCTCCATCTATTCTTTACCGCACGTCCTTATTTCCCCAAATGCTTCTGTTTAGGGAACGATCATATTGACAACCTTGCAGGGAGTGCCGTACATTCGGCGTTCTGCTAGCAATTCTAGCCGCTCTTGAATGGAAATATCCTCTTTGTCTGAAAATTATTTTTCACCAGATAATGGCCAACAGCGCCGCGCCATGGTTGTGACCGGTGAAGCCTCCGGGGATCTGCACGGCGCCAATCTGATCCGCGCCGCGCAGGGAATCGATCCGGAGCTCTCTTTCTTCGGCGTCGGCGGCGAGCAGATGGCGGCGGCCGGTTGTGAGATCATCATCCCCGGCAAGACCATCTCGGTGATGGGGATTGTCGAAGTGGTCGGACACTTTCCGGTCATCTGGCGGACCTTTCAACAGCTCAAGAAGCTTTTGCAGGGGGAGCAGCGTCCCGACCTCCTCCTCCTCATCGACTTCCCGGACTTCAATCTGCGCCTCGCCGCGGTCGCCAAAAAACTCGGCATTCCTGTCCTTTACTATGTGAGCCCGCAGGTCTGGGCGTGGCGGCGGGGGAGAGTGAAGCATATCGCACAAGTCGTCGACCGGCTTGCTGCTATCCTCCCTTTTGAGCCGCCGCTGTATGCCGGTCTTGATATCGATGTCGAATATGTCGGCAATCCCCTGACTGATCAGGTGCAGATCAGCGAAGAGCGCCAACCCTTTCTGCAGCGCCTCGCGATCCCCGTCGATGTCCCGGTGATCGGCCTCTTCCCCGGCAGTCGCGGCACCGAGCTGCGCTTCAATCTGCCGACTTTGCTGGCCACAGCGCGGATCGTTCAACGCGAGCATCCGTCGGTTCATTTTCTCCTCCCGGCCGCTTCCACTCTCGGGACAGAACGGCTCCGCACCGCGATTGCCGAGGTTGGCGGCGCTGATCTGCCCCTGACGATCGTCGAAGAATCGGTCTACAATGTCGCCAATGCCTGTGACGCTGTGCTGGCAGTCTCAGGGACAGTGACTTTGCAGGTGGCTCTGGTCGGTACGCCGCTCCTGATCATCTATCGGGTCGCGCCAATGACCTATGCCATCGCCCGGCATCTGATCAAGGTTCCTTTTATCGGCCTGCCGAATATCATCGCCGGCCGGGAAGTCGCTCGTGAATTCGTTCAGGACGCAGCTGATCCGCAGGTGCTGGGGGCTGAGCTCAACGCCATCCTTTCTGATCCGGCGCACGCTGCTGCTTTGCGGCAAGGGCTGGCACTGGTCAAGGAGAAGATCGGTCCGGGCGGATGTTCGCAACGGGTGGCGCAAATGGCTATAGAGATGAGTCGCGGGCAGGTTCGCCGCAAAGGACAGACATGTTAGACAAGCGTTCCCTTTACCGCCGTCTCTGGGTCTATATCAAACCGCATCGCGGCCGCATTGCCCTGTCGATGTTCGGCTCGCTCCTCTGCGCCGGCGCCGATGGATCGATGGCCCGACTGATTCAGCCCTTTGTCGACAAGGTTATTGTCGCCAAGGATGCGGAGATGATCGTTCTGGTCCCCTGGCTGATTCTTGGCTTGCAGCTGGTCAAGGCCTGCGGGCGCTATCTGCAGGAATATTTCATCAAGACCGCCGGTCAGTTGGCGATTCAATCGATTCGTAACGATCTCTTTAGTCACGTCATGAATTTGTCGATGCGGTTTTTTGGCAAAAATCCGACCGGCGTCCTCATGTCGAAACACCTCAACGACGTTCAGTCCCTGCAAAGTTCTCTGGCTGAGGTTCTGGTCGGAGCGATGCGTGATCTTGTTACCTTGCTGGCCCTGATCGGTGTTGCTTTTTATACCGACTGGAAGATGGCGGCGATTGCTTTTATCGTCTTACCCCTGGCGGCCTGGCCGATCAGTCTTATCGGTCAACGCATCAAGAGTTATGCGCGCAAAGGGCAGGGGATTATGGGGGAACTGTCACGGACTCTTGAGCAATCCTTCTCCGGGGTCAAGGTGATCAAGGGCTTTGGCGCTGAAGCGGAGATCTCTTCCCGCTTTAAAGCTGAAAATTTATCGTATTACCGCACATTGAGTAAGGTTTTCAAGTACGACGCCGGTTCCTCCCCCTTTATCGAGATCGTCACCGGCATCGGCATGTTTGCGATTATCCGCTACGGCATGGAGCAGGTACAGAATGAGGTCATGACCGTCGGTCAGCTCTTCTCGATCTGCGGCGCGATCATGTTGATGTACGCACCGTTCAAGCGTCTGACTAAATTCAATAACTATCTGCAGATAGCGATGGGGGCGGCGGAGCGGGTCTTTGCGGTGCTCGATGAACCGATGGAAATCCGCGATCAGGAAAAGGCCGTAAATCTTGGCGTCGCCAAAGGGGCGGTCGTCTTTGACGATGTCTCTTTTGCTTATGATGACGATCAACCGGTCCTTTCCCATCTGTCTCTGGCGGTCAATCCCGGTGAAGTCGTTGCCCTGGTCGGGCCGAGCGGTGCGGGGAAGACGACAATTTCTGCCCTGTTGTGCCGTTTTTATGATCCGACCGGGGGGGTCATCACCATCGACGGTCAAGATATCGCGGCCGTCAGTCTGACCAGTCTCAAACAGAATCTGGCGATGGTCGATCAGGAATCGTTCCTTTTCAATGAAACGATTGCCGACAATATTCGTTTTAGCAAGCCGCAGGCAACGGATGCCGAGGTTATAGCAGCCGCGCGACAGGCTTTTGCCGACGAATTTATTAAAACCCTGCCGGACGGGTATCAAACGCGCATCGGCGATCGGGGTCTGCGCCTCTCCGGCGGTCAGCGCCAGCGCATCTGTATTGCCCGGGCGCTGCTGCGCAATGCCCCGATCCTGATCCTCGACGAAGCGACGAGTGCCCTGGATACCGAGAGTGAAGCGATGGTGCAGCAAGCGCTGCTCAATCTCATGGAGAATCGGACCACGTTTGTGATTGCTCATCGCCTCTCCACCATTATGCACGCCGACAAAATTGTCGTGCTTGAACAAGGACGGATCGTTGAGATCGGCCGCCACAACGAGCTCCTTGCAAATGACGGTGGTCTTTATCGTCGTCTCTACGACATGCAGTTTCGCGAGGCGTAATGAAGAAGGGTGGTCTCCTCGAACGCTTTATGCTGGCGATCGTGCCGGTGTTCGCTGCTCTGCTGATGCGGCTGATTCATCGCTTGAATCGCTGTGAAATCCTTGATGAAGAAGGGCTCGCAGCGCTGCGTCACCAAGGGAGGGGAGTGATCCTGAGCTTTTGGCATGAACAGCTCTTTCTGATGATCTTTGCTTATCATGGCCCCGGCGGCCGGGCCCTCGTTAGTAATTCCCGCGATGGCGAGTTGCTGGCGCGGATTATGGCCTTCTTCGGTCTCGGGGTGGTGCGCGGGTCTTCCCGGCGCGGTGGCCGGGCGGCTTTTCGCGAAATGGTGCAGATCGGAAAAGGGCCTCTCGATCTGATCCTTACCCCGGATGGGCCGACAGGACCGCGCCGCGAACTCAAGGATGGCATCGTCGAACTGGCGCGGATCACCGGTCGTCCGGTCGTCCCCTTGTGTTTTGTCAGCAGTCGCGGCCATCGCTTCTCTTCCTGGGATCGCTTCTTCTTCCCTTACCCCTTCGGCCGTGGCGTCTTCGCTTATGGCGAAGCGATCCAGTATCTTCCCGGCGAAGAGAATGCTGTATTTAAAGATCGGATTCTCACGGCGATGAATGCAAATGAAGCCAAGGCCATCGCCCGATTGGAGAGCTATGGCCTTCGCGCTTTATGACGTTCTGCTCCTCCTGGTTGCGGTCGGGCTGGTCCCCTGGTATCTGCTGCGTCGCGCTTTTGGCCTGCGCTCGCGCAGTGGTCTGCGGGAACGCTTTGGTTGGTACGCACCACAACGTTTGACGGCGATCAAGGGCCGGCCGGTGATCTGGATTCATGCCGTCTCCGTCGGGGAAACCCGGGCGGCGATCCCTTTAATCAAAGGGTTGCGGCAGGCCTGGCCCGATCATGCCCTGGTCCTTACCAACGTTACCGAGACCGGGCACGAAGTCGCAACGACGATTGTTGAACTCGATCTCTGCCTCTTCTTTCCCCTGGATCTCTCTTTTGTCATTCGCCGGGTCCTCGATCGTCTCCAGCCGACCTTGATCGTCATCGTCGAGACCGAGATCTGGCCGCAGCTGATCCGTACAGCCGCACAGCGCAACATCCCCCTGGCCCTGGTCAACGGCCGCATCTCCGATCGTTCCTACCCCCGTTATCGGCGTTTCAAAGGGATGCTTGCCCCCGTTTTAAAGCAGGTACGCCTCTTCTGCATGCAATCAGACCTTGATTGTCAGCGGATTGTTGCCCTTGGCGCCGATCCTGAGAGCGCGGTCAGCAGTGGTAATCTCAAATTCGATATGCCGATGAATCAGGCTGAAGCTGATTCTGCCCGGTTGCGTAGTCGCTATCGCCTGCCGGATTCACTCCCTCTCTGGATCTGCGGCAGCACGCACGATGGCGAGGAGACGGCGTTACTACAATGTTACCGGTCGCTTCTGGAACAGGGGGCTGAACTCGCCCTGATTCTGGTCCCTCGTCATCCTCCACGCGTACCGGCCGTATGTGAGCTGCTCAGCGCGGCAAACTTTCATTATCGGCGGCGCAGTCAGTTGACAACCGAGAGTCCCCTTCTTGCCAAGGGGGAAGTCCTGCTCGTCGATACTCTCGGCGAGCTCCTCTCTTTGTATGCGGCGAGCGATGTGGTCTTTGTCGGCGGCAGTCTCGTTCCGGTCGGTGGCCACAACCTGTTGGAGGCGGCCCTGGTCAGCCGTCCGGTCATCTTTGGCCCCTATATGCACAACTTTCGTGAGATCGCCCGGCTGATCCTCAGTGCCGGCGCCGGGAGTCAGGTGCAGACTGCGCAAGAGTTGCCGGAGCTTTTGATTCGATATCTGCAAAACCCGCAATGGGGGGAACAGCAAGGTGCGGCCGGAGAGAAGCTGGTGGCGGCCCATGCCGGCGCCACGATCCGGACCATAGGGCTGCTGCAGGCGTTGGTGCGGGGATGAAGCAACGCTTCCGCCACTTTGCTGAGGAGTCCCTCTCTTTCAAGACCTTCCTCCCCTGGCTCGGTCTCCTGCCGCTCAGCTGGCTTTACGGAGGATTGCAGCGGGTGCGTGTCCTCCTTTATCGCTTGGGCGTCTTGCGGTCCTATCGCGCGCCGATCCCGGTGATTTCGGTCGGCAACCTGACCGCCGGCGGTACTGGCAAGACCCCGGTGGTCGATTCCCTGGTCCGGCACCTTTTGCAGCGGGGTGAGCGCCCCGCCGTGGTCAGTCGCGGTTATGGCGGGCAGATCCGCAACGGGGTGGCGATGGTCAGTTATGGTGACGGATGGGGGCCGCGCCTGCAAGCAAGCGAGTGCGGCGATGAACCGTTCCTCCTCGCCCGGCGCAATCCTCAGGCGATCGTGGTTGTGGCGCCGTGTCGTCGGGATGGGATACAAACGGCGATTCATGAGGGCGCGGCAACGCTGATCATTCTCGACGACGGTTTCCAGCATCTGGCGGTGCAGCGCGATCTCGACATTCTCCTCCTGGATGCCCGTCGCCCCCTCGGAAATGGCAGCCTCCTCCCGGCCGGCCTGCTGCGCGAGCCGTCGTCCGCCCATCGTCGGGCTCACCTCTGTATCCTGACACGGGACGAAACCCTGGCTGCTCCGGTCCCCTTTGCCACCCCGGTCACTCTGCGCTGCCGGCATCGCCTCGCACCGGAGTTTGTGGCGCTGGATGGTACGGTTCAGAACCGTGCTGATTTATCAGGCCTGCGTGGTGTCGCTTTTGCCGGCATTGCCAATCCCGACCATTTCTTTGCTGCGCTCAGGGCCTTGGGATTAAACCTGGTTGCCACCGTCGCCCTGGACGATCATACAGACTTTACGGCAACGACTCTTGAGATGCTCGAACAAGCAGCTGCAGGCGCCGATTTTTTCGTGACCACGGAGAAAGACGGTGTTAAACTTTCGCCTTCGGATTTGTCTCTCCCTTGCTTCCAGGCCCCCCTCGACCTTGAATTTTCTCCGGCGGGTCAACTGGAAGAGCTCATCGATTCCCTCTTGAATAAAGTGAAAGTATCATGAATCTGACCCCCCAGCTCCTGGAGATTATTGCCTGTCCGAAATGCAAAGGGCCGTTGTTCCTTACCGCTTCTCGCGATGCTCTCCTTTGTCACCATTGCGCCCTTTCCTATCCAGTGCGCGACGAGATTCCGGTGTTGCTGATCGACGAAGCAACCCCCCTGACTGACCAGCCTTGAGGCGCTGCTATGCCGATTGATGCGCAGATTTCCGCTTACTTTGCCCGCCATTCCCAGGTTGCCGAGAACACACTCCTTGAACTGTCGCCACAGATTGCCGATTGTGCCGGGATGCTGTGCGAAGCTCTCGCGGCCGGTCGGAAGATCCTCATCGCCGGCAACGGTGGCTCTGCCGCCGATGCCCAGCACTTTGCAGCTGAACTCGTTGGCCGTTTTCTGCTGGAGCGCCGCGGACTGCCGGCGATTGCCTTGACCACCGATAGTTCGATCTTGACGGCCGTTGCCAACGACTACGGTTTCGAACAGATCTTTTCCCGCCAGGTTGAAGCCTTAGCCAGCTCCGGCGATGTGGTCATCGGCATCTCCACCAGCGGCAATTCCGCAAATATCCTCGCCGCCCTGGCGGCCGCCCGCCACTGTGGTTGTACGACGATCGCTCTGCTCGGCCGCGATGGCGGTGCCATTGCCGCCCGTGTCGACCTGGCCCTGATCGTCGGTTGTCCGGAGACGCCGCACATTCAGGAGATGCACGTGACCATTATCCACCTCCTCTGCAAGCTGGTTGAAGAGCAGCTCTTTGTCCGGCCGGGAGTCCCTTTATGAAGATCGATCGGTCGCTGCTCGAACGTTTTCTGCTTCGCCTCCCACAGCTGCGCACCCTGGTTGTCGGCGATTTGATGCTCGACGAATACCTGTGGGGGAAGACCGAGCGTATCTCTCCGGAAGCGCCGGTGGCGATTGTCGACGTTTCGCGTGATGATCTCCGTCTCGGCGGTGCCGGCAATGTCATCAATAATCTCGCGACCCTCGGTTGTCAGGTGGCTGTTCTGAGTGTGGTCGGTGATGACGTTGATGGCCATAAACTGGCAGAGCGGCTGGCGGCCAAAGGGATTGTCCACCCCGGCATCATCTTTGAGCCCGGCCGGTTAACGACGCGCAAAACGCGGATCCTCGCCGGCCACCAGCAGGTTTTGCGCATCGATCGCGAAATCCGGGCCCCGATCAGTACTGCCAGCGAAGATCAACTCCTTGCCGCTGCCTGTATCGCCCTGAATAATTGCGATCTCCTCCTCCTCTCCGACTATCAAAAAGGGGTTTTGACGGATCGGATTACCATGGCACTGATCGCCATGGCCAATCAGTTGCGGGTCCCGGTGGTCGTCGATCCAAAGGGGGCAAGTTACCGGAAATATCGTGGAGCGACGTTATTGACTCCGAACCGCAAGGAAGCACAGATCGCGACCGGCATCGAGATTTCCGATATCAATTCCCTTGAAGCGGTCGGCAAGACTTTGTGCGCTTCTTTGGCTTTGAATGCCCTGCTGATCACCCGCAGCGAAGAAGGGATGAGTGTCTTTTATCCTGATGGCCGCCATCTCCCCTTGCCGACCCTGGCCCGCGAGGTCTTTGACGTCTCCGGTGCCGGCGATACTGTCCTTGCCCTGATCGGCGTCGGTCTGGCGGCCGGCCTTGAAGTTGCACAAGCGGCGCAGATTGCCAATATCGGTGCCGGGATCGTGGTGGCCAAGCTTGGCACTTCGACGGTGACGACGGATGAACTGCTGCGCGCCGCCATGCATCAGGAGGATGACCCGCAGAGCAAGATCCATGATCGTACCATCCTCGCCCGTCTCCTTTCTGCCGAACGGGAGCGGGGGAAGACGATTGTCTTTACCAACGGCTGTTTTGATCTCCTCCATGTCGGCCACGTCAAATATCTGCAGCAAGCCCGGCGCCTTGGTGATCTCCTGGTCCTCGGGCTCAATACCGATGCGTCAATTCGCCGCCTCAAAGGGCCGAAACGTCCCCTGATCGACGAAGCAGAGCGCGCTCATATCCTCGCCGCTCTCGGCTGTATCGATTATGTTGTTCTCTTTGATGAAGAGACCCCCTTTGAGCTGATTCAGCTTCTGCGGCCCGACATCCTCGTTAAAGGCGGCGATTACACGGCGGAAGAAGTGGTCGGCCGTGATCTTGTCGAAAGTTGGGGGGGGAGAGTCGAATTAATCAGCTTTGTTGACGGTAAATCGACGACCTCGACCATCGACAAGATCCTCGAAGCCTATCGGGATCAAGCGTGAGCAGTCAGGAGAATTTACCTGAAAAATTATCCGTTAAGCGTGCGATTTTTCTTGATCGTGACGGCACCATTAATGTTGAAAAGAACTACCTCATCGATCCGGCCGACCTTGTTCTTCTCCCCGGGGTCGGAGCAGCGTTACGCCGCGGCCGCGACGCCGGTTATCTGCTCGTCGTAGTCACCAATCAATCGGGTGTGGCGCGCGGTTACTTTACGACCAGCGCGGTCGACGCTCTGCACGACCATCTGCAACAGGAACTGCGTCCCTACGGCGTCCAGATCGACGCTTTCTACCTTTGTCCGCACCATCCCGAGCATGGCGTTGGTCACTGTGACTGCCGCAAAGGCGCGCCGGGGATGTTGTTGCAGGCGGCACAAGAACACCAGATCGATTTGTCTGCTTCCTGGATGATCGGTGACAAACCTTCCGATGTCGAGGCCGGGATCAATGCCGGTTGCCGGTCGATTCTGGTGCGTACCGGTTATGGCGAGCAGGAAGGGTCGGGGCTGCCGCCGGCCACCGTGATTGTCGATTCGCTGGCGGCGGCGATTGAGCTGATTCTCTCGAAAGACTAATAAATTTCGTCGATTACCACGACACGTCGATCCTATTTTCTGAAAGGTAAAATGAATGTTGGCATTTAAAGTCAAAGATCTGTCCCTGGCTAAACTTGGTCGCAAAGAGATGGACCTCGCCGAAGTGGAAATGCCGGGGCTGATGGCCCTGCGGGCTGAATTCGCTGCCAGTCAACCCCTCAAGGGGGCACGGATTACCGGTTCCCTGCACATGACGATTCAGACGGCGGTCCTGATTGAAACCCTGGTGGCTCTCGGCGCTGAAGTACGCTGGGCGTCGTGCAATATTTTCTCAACGCAGGATCAGGCGGCCGCGGCGATCGTGGTCGGCAAGAACGGCACCCCGGAGAATCCGCAAGGGATTCCGGTCTTTGCCTGGAAGGGGGAGACCCTCAACGAATACTGGTGGTGCACCGAGCAGGCCCTGGCCTGGCCGAACCGCCAGCTGCCGAATATGATCCTCGATGACGGCGGCGATGCCACGATGATGGTCCTCAACGGCGCGGAATGGCAGGAAAAGGGCGTCCCCACAGTCAAAGCCGATGATCCTGAAGACTGGATGGAGTTCGTAGCCTGTTTGCAGTCGTCCATTGCCGAAAAGCGCGTCGACTGGGTGGCGATGCGGAGCAGCATCAAAGGGGTGACGGAGGAGACGACGACCGGCGTTCATCGCCTTTACCAGTTGCAAGAGGAAGGGAAGCTCCCCTTCCCGGCGATGAATGTCAACGATTCGGTGACCAAGAGCAAGTTCGACAACGTCTACGGGTGCCGGCATTCACTGGTCGACGGCATCATGCGCGCTACTGATGTCATGCTCTCGGGCAAGGTCGCGGTTGTCTGCGGCTACGGCGACGTCGGCAAAGGTTGCGCGCAGTCGCTGCGCGGGCAGGGAGCCCGCGTTATTGTCACCGAGATCGATCCGATCTGCGCGTTGCAGGCGGCGATGGAAGGATACCAGGTCAGCACCATCGAAGATGTCGTCGCCACGGCGGATCTCTTTGTCACCGCCACCGGCAACTTCAACGTCATTACCGCCGAGCATATGGCGCAGATGAAGCACAGCGCCATCGTCGGCAACATCGGCCATTTCGATAATGAGATCGACATGGCTGCCCTGGCCAGGGTGCCGGGGATCCAGAAGGTCAACGTCAAAAATCCGCAAGAGCATGGCAATCAGGTCGATCAGTGGCTCTTCCCCGACGGCCACGCCATTATCGTCCTTGCCGAAGGCCGCCTGCTCAATCTTGGTTGTGCGACCGGTCATCCCTCCTTTGTCATGTCGAACAGCTTCAGTAATCAGGTCATCGCCCAGATCGAGATCTTCTGCCATCCCGAGCGTTACAAAAACGAGGTTTATGTCCTCCCCAAGCAGCTCGACGAAAAGGTGGCACGCCTCCATCTTGACAAGCTTGGCGTCCGTCTCACCACCTTGACGCAGAAGCAGGCTGATTATCTCGGACTGCCGGTGGCCGGCCCCTACCAGAACGATCGTTACCGCTATTAGGATTAAGGTTTTTTGCCTTTGATCTTGACCTGCAAAGCGGAATGGATTATATTCCGCCGCGATTAAGTGATTAACTGACTGATTCGGGGGCGTGGTGAAATAGGTAGACGCACTGGACTCAAAATCCAGCGGGCGCAAGCCCATGTCGGTTCGATTCCGACCGCCCCCACCATCATAGAAAAAGGCCCGGCGCAAGTGTGTCGGGCCTTTTTTACTAAGCATGAAGAATGCGCGATGAGGACTCCTTATCTTTACTCTCGTCAATTTTCTGCTGGACTTTTACTGGCGAGTTATTAAACTGATAAAACTTTTAATGCGACGAGGAGGATCACATGAGTGCTGCCCCAGGACAGACCAAGTTTCAAGTCGATTTGCGTTGTTATCTGCGTGATACCAATGTAGATCGTGACTTGACCCGACTGATCTGCGAAATTGCCGACGCTTCGAAATATATCATCAACTCGATCCGGACCGGTGATCTCGGGGTCGCCGGCACCTCCAATCTCTACGGCGAAGAGCAGTTGGCCCTCGATGTCCTTTCGGATCGCATCCTGCGCAAGCGCTTGATCCATTCCGGTGTGGTTGCGACGATCGTCTCCGAGGAGACCAACGAAATCATCACAGTCGACCACAGCAATAATGCTAATGGCTGTCGGCGTTTTTCGGTGGCTTATGATCCTCTCGATGGTTCGTCCCTCGTCGATGTCAATCTCGCTGTCGGTACGATCGTCGCGATTTACGATGGCGATAATATCCTGCAGGCCGGCCGCCACCAGGTTGCCGCGATGTATATTCTTTACGGCCCACGGACGACCCTGGTCCTTTCGACCGGCAGCGGCGTCCAGGAATTTGCCATGAACGCACTGATGGAATATACCCTGGTCAATGAAAATATCCGTCTGGCCCAGTGCGGTGCGATCTATTCCCCCGGCGGACAGCGCAACAAATATTCGGCAGGGACAGAGAAGTTTGTCCGCCAGCTCGAAGAGAAGGGGGCCAAGCTCCGTTACAGCGGCGGTTTTGTTCCGGATATCAATCAGATCCTGATCAAGGGAAAGGGAATCTTCCTTTATCCGCATTTAGCCGGTGCGCCGAAGGGGAAGCTTCGCCTCCTTTACGAACTGTATCCGATGGCTTTTCTGGTTGAACAGGCCGGTGGTGCCGCCTCAAACGGCAAAGAACGGATTCTCGATCTCATCCCCGCTAAGATCGATGATTGCGCTCCGGTCTTTATCGGTTGTAAGGATGATGTCGCCCTGGCAGAATCTTTTATTGCCGAACTCGGCTAAAAAATAGAGTCAGACGATTTTTCGCTCTGGCTCTATTTTATAATCTTAAAAATAACCAGATTAGTAATAATTCCTTGACAACATTTTTTGGACGTGTAGACTGCAACAAATTCACGGAAAATTTAACATCAAATTAAAGGAGTCAAAACAATGGGAGTACTTGTTGGTAAGAAAGCCCCGGATTTTAAAACCGCCGCAGTCATGGCCGATGGCACGATCAATGGCAACTTCAGCCTCTCCGATTACGCCGGTCAGTATGTGGTCCTCTTCTTCTATCCCCTCGATTTTACCTTTGTCTGCCCGACCGAGTTGATTGCCTTTTCCAAGCGCATCGATGAATTCACCTCCCGCGGGGTGCAGGTCATCGGTTGTTCGATCGATTCACAGTTTACCCACGTCGCCTGGCGCAATACGCCGATCGATGATGGCGGTATCGGCCCGGTCGCTTATCCCCTGGTGGCCGACGTCAAGCACGAAGTCTGCAAAGCCTATGATGTCGAATTCGAACAAGCCGGGGTTGCCTTCCGCGGTTCCTTCCTCATCGACACCAAAGGAATTGTCCGCCATCAGGTCGTCAATGACCTTCCCCTTGGCCGCAATGTCGACGAGATGCTGCGCATGGTCGATGCCCTGCAATTTACGGAAAAGTACGGCGAAGTCTGTCCGGCGGGCTGGAATAAAGGCGAGAAGGGGATGGTCCCGAACAAGGAAGGGGTTGCCGCTTATCTGGCGGCGGAATCGGCTAATCTCTAAGTTTCCCGTCTACATAAGACCAACGCAAAAGAGCGACTCCTACGGGGTCGCTCTTTTGCGTTGAAAGGGGAAAATTCTAGAACTGTTTCAGGGCGTCACTTATCGAGTTCTGATCGAACTTGATGCGGAACTTGACGAAGGGGCCTTGAGCGGTGAAGTCGGCGGCGGAGAAGTCGCGATCGGTAAAGCCGACAAAGTTATAACCGGCGCTGATCCAGGCATTCTTGACCAGATTGTAACCGATCGAGGCGCCGCTGCCGTACTTGAGCTGATTGGCCTGCCAGGAATGGAGCACCTTGCCGGTGAGACCGACATCCCATTTCTTGGTGAGATCATAGCGTCCTTCCAATCCCGTCAGGTCGGTATAACCGCTGTAGTCGTCTTCATCAATTGTTTCATTGACATACTTGGCACCGTATTGAAGCGAAAGTTGTGCCTTGCGATTATTGCTCTTCCAGTTGGCATTGAAATTATTGATCAGCCGCCAGTTGTCATAAGCAAAGTCGCCGCCTTGCTGCTTGTCGAAGAGATAATCGAGGCGGTTTAGTACGATCCAGGCGGTTTCTTGCGGCCGGTAGGCCAGGCTGAAACGGAGATCTCCGCTGGTCGTCTTGGCATCGGCAACGCCGTTGGTTTTGAAGATTTGTGCGGCAGCCCCTAATCCCAGGCCGTCTCTGACTTCGCCGTAGATGCCGGTAAAGAGACCGAGCTTGTCTTCTGCATCCGAGGTCCGCATCTCCAGACGTCCGGTCGAGGACCATGTCTCTTCCTTGTAAGAGGCACCGCCGGAGATGGCGGTAAAGTCGGTGTTGCCGGAGACCGCAGGGACGTTGGTATTGAAGGGGATATTGCCGGACTCTTTGATGGTGGAGCTGCGATCAATCCCTGCATCGACACTCCATCTTTTCGAGATCTG
>JAXMLA010000263.1:0-8616 GCA_034370465.1 Desulfuromonadales bacterium | reverse complement strand
TGATGAAACCTGTGCTTATGCCGCCAAAGGACTGGTGGCACATGTGGTCACGGCGGAAATCACCGTAGCCTATAAAAAACCGGTCCCCCTTGATACTGAACTCTTTGTTTCCGCGACCGTCGTCGGTCGCCGCCGCAAGATCATCGAAGTCAAGGGACAAATTGAAATCGACGGGGAAATTTATGCCGAAGCCAGTACAAAGATGTTTATTGTTGCGGGGGAGAGCCCGTGACCACGCGGATCACGATCCTTTGTGAAAACAGCGTCGCCCGACCGGGAGGCCTGATCGCTGAGCACGGCTTTGCGGCTCTGATCGAAACGCCGCAGGACTCCGTCCTTTTTGATACCGGCCAGGGTTTCGGACTCATCAATAATGCCCGGGAGATCGGGCGGAATTTATCGGCGATCTCGACTGTTGTCCTCAGCCACGGTCATTCCGATCACACCGGCGGGATGCCGGCGCTGTTGGAGCATCTGCAAAGGCCGATGCAGGTTGTCGCCCATCCGGATGTTTTTACAGCACGTTACTGGCGTAGTAATTTTGAACTGCGGCCAATCGGGATGGTCGCACAACGGGCCGAACTGGAAGGGAAGGGAGCAAGGTTTTCTCTTTGTTGCGACTATAAACAGATGTCCGAGAATCTTTACAGCAGCGGGGAAGTGCCGCGACGGACGGATTTCGAGAAGGGTGATCCGCATCTGGTCATCGCCGATGGTCACGGTGGCTATTGTCCCGATTCGCTGCGTGATGATCTCTCTCTGGCAATAACCACCAGCAAGGGGTTGGTTATTCTCCTTGGCTGTGCCCATGCCGGCGTGATCAATATTGTCGAGCATTTTCGGGAGAAGAGCGGCGAAGAACGGATTTGTGCCCTGATCGGCGGCACGCACCTTGGACCGGCATCAGAAGAGCAGTTTCAAGCGACCCTGAACAAACTCAAAAGCTATCGCCTCGGCAAGATCGGCTTGTCGCACTGCACCGGCTTAAACCGCGGCGCGCAACTTTTTCAGGAGTTTGCCGGACGGTCTTTCTATGCCGCGGCCGGGACGGTGCTGGAATTTGTATAAAAGCGTTTCGCCGTCGTTAATGGTATAATGCGTTACTATTTATAGGCAGCCATGTTGGGTACGCATTACTATTTGTAACATGCTGGATAAACGAAAGCCTGCCAGGGAGCCGCCTTTCGTTTTTTAGGAAGTCACTATTTTCACACAGTGCGGTGGCGTGGGCGAGATAATAACTTCCAGCAGAGATCGGACATGCGTGTAGGCCCCCTTAGCCACCTGAAAAACCTTGCTTTAAAGATTTAAGCATGTAAAGTATTGTGTAAAATTTTACACGAGAGGTCTATATGCCAAGTTATGGTCGAGAAGAAATCATGTCTTCCAGCGAAGTGGTGCGAAATTTCGGCAGTGTCCTGACCAGTGTGGCCAATCACCATCGGGAAAAGGTTGCAATCGTCCGCAACAACCGCTTGGAGGCGGTCCTTCTGGCAGTGGATGTTTACGAGCAGATGGAAAAGACCTGCGAGGCGGCCGCTTGTCTGGGGCTGGACAAGGGGACAGCTGGCGAAAAAGGGAAGAGCGGCGCACTCCTCGATTTTCTGCGCAAGAGCCGTCTTTCTGCTCAGGCTCGCTTGTCGCCGGAGGAGATCGACCACCAGATCAGGGAAGAGCGTGAGGCTTGGGAATGATGCGTAAGGTCTATCTCGATTCCTGCATCGCGATCTATCTGGTCGAGGAGCATTCCGCGTATTGTGCAGCCATTGAAAAAGCCTTGGCGAAATTGAGTGGAATCGTCTGTTATAGCCCGCTGACCGAGCTTGAATGCCTGGTCCTGCCGCTCCGTTTGCAGCGCGCCGACCTGGTGGAGAAATTTACCCACTTTTTCGCACTCAATGCCCAGCTCACCATGCCCGACACCGTCTATCGCCAGGCGGCAAGGCTCCGGGCGGAATTTGGACTAAAGACGCCCGATGCCCTCCATCTGGCGACAGCGCGGTTTCATCTTTGTTCGGAGCTATGGACGAATGATGACCGACTGGCGGGTGTTGCGGATGGTCTGGCGGTGAATGTTGTCAGGCTGGATTGAACAATGGGAAATATCAGGCTTGAGCCGTTATTTCTTCAACTTGATAACCTGGAAGCCAGGGGAGCAAGAGGGGGAGCAAGGGGGACGCTGTTATCTATTTATCTATTGACTCATTTCTCAACAGTGATACATTTCACCTATGCCACGTTTAGCAAGACTCGACATTGCCGTGCTTCTTCAGCACGTTATTGTGCGAGGAATTGAACGGCGCGATATTTTCAATGATGATCACGACCGTCAACTTTTTGTTGCCCGGCTCGTCTTTCTCCTCTCCGAAACCGGTGTTCGCTGCTATGCGTGGGCGCTTTTATCAAATCATTTCCACTTGTTATTAATGCCAACCTTCACACCGCTGTCGCACTTCATGCGTAGGCTTCTCACCGGATATGCTGTTTCATATAATCGCCGGAACAAGCGCGCCGGGCATCTGTTCCAGAACCGTTACAAATCCATCGTCTGCGAAGAAGAACCCTATCTGCTTGAACTGGTCAGATACATTCATCTGAATCCGTTACGGGCGGGAATGGTTGCAAGCCTGGAAGAACTGGACCTTTACCCTTGGACCGGTCACGCGGTTTTGCTTGGACACCGGCAGCTTGCTGGTCAGGAGACCGACCCTATTCTTGAGCGTTTTGGCAAGAGTGTCAGTACGGCACGGCGGAATTATCGTCAATTTATCGGGGATGGGATTTTGACCGGTCGCCGTGATGATCTTGTTGGCGGAGGACTTAAACGGAGTCAGGGAGAACGTAAAAATCACGAATACGAAAGTTTTGACGAAAGGGTTTTGGGTGGCGGTGATTTCGTTGATAGCCTTAAGCAGGATTTCAACTTACGGGATAAAATGAGGCGTGTTGTCACCCTCGCGCAACTGTTGGCAATTGTTTCGGCGGCATTGACGCTTGATCCAGATTTAATCAGGAGACCAAGCAAAAGCAGAGCGCCAGCGGCGGCACGCGGGATAATGTGCCATCTGGCGATATATGAACTTGGTTATACCGGTAGCGAAGTCGGACAGTTCCTGCACTTGGGGCCGACCGGAGTCAGTCTGGCGTCAAGGCGCGGTGAGAAGATCTTGAAAGCAGATTTGGTGCTATTGAAAGTCATGATGGACTCAATAGATAAATAGATAACAGCGTCCCCCTGATCATCCCCCAATAGATAAATAGATAACAGCGTCCCCCTGATCATCCCTAGATAACAGCGTCCCCCTGATCATCCTAGACAACGACCGGGATTCAGGTGAATTTCAATAAAAATTTGTCGAACACAAACTCAATTGGATAGGCAGCTTCTCTCCCATCGGTTTTGTGTGCCGTGTTTTGATATGTCCGGGAAGTTTCGGTAATCCTAAACGATTAAATCAAATTTTATGGCCTCCATTCCACTTCACCCCACCGCCCCTTTGTGCTATAAACCGCCCCTATGCTGCAATTACGAAAAATGACAAAAAATTACGCCGGGCGGCTGATTTTCAATGCCATTGACTGGCATCTCCGTCCCGGTGACCGCGTCGGTCTCTGTGGTGAAAACGGCGCAGGGAAGACGACGCTGCTCAAGATTCTCGCCGGCACCGTCTCGGTCGACAGCGGCGATGTCCAGGTCGCCAAGGGGCTGACGTTCGGCTATCTCCCCCAGGACGGCCTCGAACACCGTGGTCAAGGGCTCTTCAGCGAGGTCCAGTCGGCTCTCGCCGAACTTCTGGCGATGGAGGCCGAGATCAAACTGCTGGAAGAGCGCATCAGCACGTCGCATCAGGAAGCGGATCTCGATCGTTACGCCCATCTGCAGGAAGAATTCCGCCATCGCGGCGGCTATGCCATGGAGACTGAGATTGCCAAGGTTCTGCGCGGACTCGGCTTTACCGAGAGCGACTGGGAGAAGCCCTGCGAGCAGTTCTCCGGTGGCTGGCAGATGCGCATTGCCCTCGCCAAACTTCTTCTCCAACGACCGAATCTCCTCCTTCTGGACGAACCGACCAATCATCTCGATCTTCCCGCCCGTGACTGGCTGGAAGAATATCTGAAGAACTATCCCTTCAGTGTCGTCCTCGTTTCCCACGACCGATTTTTCCTTGATCAGGTCGTTTCCAAGATCGTCGAGGTCTGGAACGGCAAGCTCACCGAATATCCCGGCAACTACAGTCGTTATATCGATGAGCGCGAGCGCCGCATCACCGCCCTCTTGGAAGAGAAGCGCCGTCAGGATGAAGAGATCGAAAAGACCGAAGCCTTTATCAGCCGCTTCCGTTATCAGGCGAATAAAGCCTCGATGGTGCAGAGTCGGATCAAGCAGTTGGAGAAGGTCGAGCGGATCGTTGTGCCGCCGCAGCGCAAGCGGATTGCTTTCCGTTTTCCCGAGCCGCCCAAGGGGGGACGCGTTGCTCTCGAACTACATAACGTCGCGCAGGTCTACGGGGAGCGAACCATCTTTAGCGAGGTCGAACTGATGGTCGAGAAGGGGGAGAGGATTGCCCTGGTCGGTGCCAACGGCGCCGGGAAATCGACTCTGATGCGCCTTTTAGCAGGCGATGAAGCACCGCGGTGCGGTGAGCGGATTGAGGGACACAACCTTTCCCTCGCCTACTTTGCCCAGGATCAGGCCAAGGTGCTTAATCCGGAGCGGACGGTGATGGAGGAGATTCTTGATGCCGCTCCTTTCGAGATGGCGCCGCGGGTCCGCGATATCCTCGGCACTTTCCTTTTTTCCGGCGATGATGTTCACAAGAAAGTTGCAGTCCTGTCCGGCGGCGAGCGCAACCGTCTCGCTCTCGCCATCCTCCTGCTGCGACCGGCGAATCTCCTCCTTCTCGACGAACCGACCAACCATCTTGACCTTGCCTCGAAAGAAGTCCTCCTCGATGCGCTGCGCCATTATAGCGGCACCCTGGTCTTTGTTTCCCATGACCGCTACTTCGTCGATGCCCTGGCAACGCGGGTGATCGAGGTCAATGCTGGCCGCACGACCTCCTGGCTCGGCAATTACGAAGATTTTCTCCGCGCCAAAGGGTTGCAGGGGGAGACGGAACATTCCGAACTGCGGGTTGAGCAGCTGGGATCTTCCACGCAGGCGCAAGTTGTCGGCGACGACCGGGAAGCGCGTTTGCAGGCGCATGCGACGCGCAAAGAGTCGCAGCGCAGCGAGCAGAAACGGCAGAAGGAAGTGGCTGACGTTGAGAAGAAAATTGCCGAGCGGGAAGGGGAGGTGGCGGCTTTGGAAGCGCAGATGGCCGACCCGGAACTTTACCATGATGCGAGCCGCTGGAAAGAGATCTCTGCCCGGCATGCGCTGCTCAAGGATGAGGTGAACAGCCTCTTCGCCCGTTGGGAAGGGTTGCAAGGGGACTATTAGCGTATTGGGGAGGCAGTTTCGTAGGTTGGGTTAGCAGCCACATCGCGTAACCCAACAGCCTTGAATGTTGTCAGCTTGGTTATGTTGGGTTACGGCATACACCCGCCTAACCCAACCTACAATACTGGGAAAGTTTGCAGGCGGACGATTCATTGTAGCCGGGAGGCAGTATGGAGCAGGGCAGACCCTTTGTTGTGACGATCGCCAGTGAAAAAGGGGGCGTCGGCAAGACCACCTTGGCGACGAATCTTGCTGTCTACCTTAAAGCATTGCATGAAGACCTGCCGGTCACGATTGTCTCCTTTGACAACCATTTCAGCGTTGACAACATGTTCGCCATCGGGCCGCGGCGCGGTGCGTCGATGGCCGGACTGCTGCGCAACGAAGATCCGGCGGAGCTCGTCCATCTTGGCGAATACGGGGTGCAGTATCTGGCATCCGAACGGCATCTTTCCCCGCCGGATGATGATCCTCTGCGTTTACGAAATCTCCTGGAGCAATCGACCCTCGGCGGCATTCTGATTATCGATACCCGGCCGGTCATCGACTACTTCACCAGCAATGCTTTAGCGGCAGCTGATCTGGTTATTATCCCGATCAAGGATCGTCCTTCACTGGTGAATGCCCCGGCAATCCTGGATGTCTTTGCTGCCGCCGGCGGCAACCCTGAGCACGTCTGGCTGCTGCCGAGCCTGATCGATGCCCGTCTCAAGTTGCGGCATGACATCGGCATGCAGGCCTTTCTCACCTTCTCCGGGCGGGAACGGGGGCATCAGGTCCTCGATCTTTGTCTCACCAAGAGCCCCAAGGTCGAAAGTTTGACCACCGGACTATCGAGCCGCATCTATCCGGTGCTGACGCATGCCCGCGGCACCATTGTCCATCAGCAATTTCGTCAGTTGGCCGATTTTGTTCTGGCCGAAGAAGCGCGGCGGCCGGTATCGTCGCCACTCAGAGCGCCGCAACCTTTGCCGCCGGGACGTCTGCGGCGCTTGAAAAGGGAGTGTCCGCACTGCGGTCTGTCGGTGGAGTCTAAGGCGGTTCTCTTTTGGCACGACCAACGTTCGCGCCACCGTGGCGCCCTGCATAAAGATTGTCTTGACGAGATCTTTGGTGACGATGCGCTGGCTGGCTGGCTGGATCAGGGGGCGATTCTTCTTTGTTGCGATCTTGACAGTGTCGGTATGAGTGGTGATGCAGATGCCGCGATTCTGCGCCTCTTTGATCAACACGGCGAAGAGATTCAGAGTCGCCCGGTGCAAGTCAGGGGCGGAAGTCGTTTTGAAAAGATCCTGAACGCCATGACCGGCCGTTCGCTCGGGGATTGTTTCCGGGAAAAGCTCTTTATCGATCTTCAGTCCGTCCCCTTAAGCGAGGCATTGTCCGAGCAGCGCTACCGGCCATTTCATGCGCTGCGGCAAATGGTTCTTCGCCACCAGACTTTTGGAGAGTCCTCTCTGTAAGCGGATTCTACAGTTGACAAAGACTCCTATTTTATTAGAGATTTCGACTAAAAAAATCCACTCCTTCAGAGAGCTTTACGATGATCCTTCTGCCTCGCGGTAACCCAATCAAGGAAAATATCGATCCGGGCCGCTTTAATCTCCCCGACGCCCTACGCAAATTACATAAAGGTGCTTTTTCCGGCTATCTCCGTTTCGATGCGGCGCCGGCGACCGGTATCATCATCTTCGAACAAGGGCGGATGATCAGTGTCCTCTGTGAAGAGGGCGCAAACCGGCAGATTGCTGATGCGGCCCTGGTCCGGATCTTTGCTCTTTCTTTGGGCGGCGGAGCCAACCTCAATATCTTTCGCCTTTCCTCCGATCTTGCCCTGTCGATCCATGCGCTGCTGCACGGACACCTTCTTTACAGTGGTCAAGAGATCAAGCTCATCGATATCAAGACACTGCTTGGTCAGATGAAAGATGAGAAGCTCAATGGCTGTCTGCGCATCTATACGCAGGAGCATATTGCCCTGATCTTTTACCGGCAAGGGAATCCACTGGGGTTCTTCCACGACGGCTCGACCGATTTGGAAACGACCGCTGACACTTCGATGTCGGTGGCACGCCTCCCGGGTGCCAAGATCGATGTGCTCACGACGCCCGCCAATGAGGAGCAGGTTCTTGCGGATTTGCTCGAAGTTGTCGATATTTCAAGACTGTGGAATTGTGAAGTCGAAAAGATTGCCGGTCGGAAACTTCCTGGTGCTGAGGCTGGGCAACGCTCTGAGCTGACGGTAGAAAAGGAGCAGCGCGACAAGATTCTTCAACTCTTTTGTGCTGTCGCACAGGAACAGCTGGGGAAAATAGGCGTGGCACTCGTAGAAAAAGAATTTGAAAAAGTTACGGTCCTTAATGACGCAACCTTCGATCAATTTTTTCAGGCGATTGCAAAATCGGCCAGATTAGTAGCCGGTCCTTCGCGAATTGAGCAGATGCTTGTCGACATGCGCCGTGCCAGTCGCAAGGTCCTTTCCCCTTAAAATAGAATTATCACAGGAGAAGAGTCGTTTTATGGAGAGCCAATCAAACATTATTCTCGCCCTTTTCTGGTTCGTTGCCGGGGGGATCTCTTTCTACTTCAGCCTTGGCAACGCCCGGGTCTGGACAAGTATCTCTGTCGGTTTCTTTTTGATTCTCATCGGCGAGATTATCCCGGGAGCGCTGCCCTTTCTCCCTGGCCTGCAAAATCCTTATGTTCTGACCATGGGACACATTGTCGGCACGGTGGCCATTCTTGTCATGAGTCACGGTTTTCAGGAATATTATGTCTTTACCCGCACCCTGGAATGTGAGGGGAGAAAAGTATTTGTTTATATCGCAGTTTTTGCCGTTCTCTTGATCTCTCTGGTCTTTCTCCTTATTAATCCTCCCCCGGATGCAGAGATGCGCAAAGTTGTCAGGATTGTCGAAAATACCAATTGGGTCTTCCTTTCCTTGATCAATATCGACTTGATCCGGAAAATCTGTTCCAATATTAAAGGTTCACCGATAAGCAAAGGTTTTTTCGGGTTTATTGCTGTCTTTGTCTGCATCTTCCTGTGGAAGGGAAGCCAGTTATATATCGATGTTTACAGCCTTGATTTCAGCAAGGATCAATATCCGCTGCGGTATGAAATTTCCTTCTTTTGCAACTTTATCGGCGGATTGCTTTCCAGTATAACTGTC
>JAXMLA010000262.1:0-3364 GCA_034370465.1 Desulfuromonadales bacterium | reverse complement strand
GCGGAAGGTACCTTTCACGAAGCAAAGGGGAAGGTCAAGGAAATGACCGGGAAAATCACCGACAATCCCACGTTGGAGGCAGAAGGCAAAGTCGAAAAGATAGCCGGCAAAGTGCAGGGTAAGGTCGGTCAGGTCAAGAAGGTTCTGAAAGGGAGGAAATGACCATGGATACTACAACGCTTATAATTATCATCGTCGTGTTGTTCCTGTTGTTCGGTGGTGGCGGCTACTTTTGGAGTAGACGACGGTAGCATGCCAGATGGTTCGTGAGCTGACGCCAAAGAGTCGCTACCCAATGGGAAAAATTTATTACAGCTATAAAAAAAAGATTCTCCTGCGTGGGTGTACCTGAGGCCACCTGCAGCTGTCTTAAGAATCCAGTGATCGACAAGAGTTCAAGCGTTGATCATGTCGTTGCCGAGCGAAAGCTGTACTGCCGACCCCCTCGTTTTGATCCAGGAGGGGGCGGGGTGAATGTCTGCCGGGCCATAAAAAAACTGGGGGGCGAATCCACGCTCCTTTATCCCACAGGAGGCCTGACAGGAGAGAGACTTCAAGAACTCCTGGACCAGGAAGGCCTGGACCATCGGCCGTTTCCCATCTGCGGAATGATCCGGGAAAGCCTGATCATTTTGGAAGAATCCACCGGACAGCAGTATCGTTTTGGAATGCCGGGGCCGCTGCTTCAGAAAAAAGAATGGGAACCATTTCTTCATCAACTATCGTCCATGGAGCCTTCACCGGATTATGTGGTGGCCAGTGGGAGCCTTCCTTCGGGCGTGCCCGGTGATTTTTATGCACAGGTTGCGCGTGTTGGAAAGGAGAAGGGAGCAAAAGTGATCATCGACGTTGCAGGTGAAGCCCTGGAGCATGCCATTCAGGAAGGGGTATTTTTAATCAAACCCAATGTCCGTGAATTCCGGGGACTGGTTGGGAAGGATATCAAAGAGGAATCGCAGATCAAGGCTGAGGCCCAAAAGATGGTCAAGAACGGCCGGTGCGAGGTGCTGGTGATCTCGCTTGGCGCGGCTGGCGCCCTGGTGGTTTCGGAAAATTTCTCCGAACACATCCTGCCTCCCACTGTGCCGATCATCAGCAAGGTCGGGGCCGGGGACAGTATGGTGGCCGGTATCGTCTTGAGCCTTGCCCGGGGCAAGCCGCTCAGGGAATCCATCCTGTTCGGCGTGGCGGCCGGTACAGCGGCCGTCATGACGCCGGGAACGGAATTGTGCCGCAGGGAGGATGCCGAACGGTTGTATGGAGGCATGATTTCAGGGCATTAATTACCCAGACGACGGTGTACAAGGAGATATATGGTTGTTTCAGCCGCAAAGGCAGCACTATCCATGTTGCCGATTCTCACCATACTGATCATCATGCTGGTGTTGCGCTGGTCCGCAGCCAGGGCCGGAGTCATCGGCCTTATCGTGACGATCCTTGTGGCGTGGCTGGGTTTTGGCTACGGAAGCGATGTTTACCCTGATTTGGGAATTACCGCCGCCCTTGGGGGAGTATTTGCTGAAGCGGTTTTCACGGCCGGCACCATTCTTTGGATTTTGTTTCCCGCGCTGTGCATCCATCATTTTCAGGTTCACACCGGCGCCATTGAAGCCGTGAAGGCAAAAACGGCGTCGTTGTCACAAGATCCGCGCATCATTGCCCTGTTGATCTTCTGGTTCTTTGCCCTTTTCGGTGAGGGATTGGCCGGGTTTGGCACCCCGCTCGCGCTGACCGCTCCTTTTCTCGTGGCCATCGGTCTGCGCCCGGTTGATTCGGTCGCCGTCGTTCTGATAGGGCATTCAGTCGGAGTCTCCTTTGGCGCCGTCGGGACCCCGATTGTACCGCAAATCGCTTCTACCGGCTTTGACGGCCTGCAGTTGGCGCGCGCAACAGGTTTCTATCATGCGATCCTGGGATGGGTCATGCTTTTTATTGCCATGTTTCTGTTGAACAGGGCCATGGAAGGCCGTGGGAATGCAAAGAAACGCCTTTGGGTCTGGACCTTGTTGGCGGCCGTCTTGTTTCTTTTGCCTTTTTTTGTCATTTCGCGCTGGGTTGGACCGGAGCTTCCCACACTCGGCGGCGCCCTGTTTGGCGGTGTGGCGTTTGTGTTGGTCCTGAAATTCGCCCGCCGAAACGACGCTTTTTCCATAGGCGCCCTCCTCGCAGGGCCTGACGACACCACCGGTGAAAGACTTTTTCGGCTCACGTCCCCATACTGGGCACCCGTCTCGCTCGTCCTTCTAACACGCCTTATCCCCTCGGCCCGGGAGCTGCTCACATCTTTTACCTGGCAATGGGCTCTGTTTGATACGTTCCGTGGCAAGGTGGAACCTTTTTATCATCCTGGAACGATGCTGTTTCTGGGACTTCTGGTCGGCGCTGCATTGCAGGGCGCAAAGCGCTCGGAAATCAAAGCGACTGTGGTCGAAACCATTTCAAAACTTCAACCTGTCGTCATTGCCCTTGTCGCCATGCTGAGTCTATCGCAGATCATGGTACATGCGGGCATGATCGCCACTCTCTCGGCTTGGGCCGCTCAGGCGGCGGGGGGTCTGTGGCCCTTGTTTTGCCCACTGGTCGGAGTTCTCGGCACATTCGTAACCGGATCAGCCACGGGCTCCAATATTCTGTTCACCGACTTTCAGCAGACCGTGGCACAGAATCTGGGCTTGCCGGTTCTTCCCATGGTCGGCGCCCAGGGATTTGGTGCTGCGGCAGGCAACATCATCTGCCCGCACAATATCATAGCCGGGGGCGCCACGGTGGGATTGGTGGGCAAAGAAGGAAGCATACTCAGGAAAACCATGGTGGGATGTCTGATCTATTCCACCCTGGGGGGATTGGTGGCATTGGTACTTGCTCGTTTTCAATGAGCACTGATTTTTCGGAAAGGAGGATCATGGATGAATATCATCGCCTTTGAAGTTGAGGACTGGGAGCGCCAGGCCTTTGAAAGCCTGCAATGTGAGCACCGGATTGAATTTGTTGCAGACCCCCTGACCCTGGAAAACGCCGGAACTTACGCCGAAGCGGAGATGGTTTGCCCCTTTATCCATTCCGATCTGTCGGCGAATGTTCTCAAACATTTCGGCCGATTGAGGCTCATCGCGACCCGCTCGACCGGGTTCGATCATATCGACCTTAGGTATTGTAAAGAAAAAGGCATAACCGTCTGCAATGTTCCGGTCTATGGAGACAACACTGTGGCCGAGCACGTCTTTGCGCTGCTTTTGGCCATCAGCCACAAGATGATCGCCGCGGTGGACCGCACCCGCAGGGGGGATTTTTCCCTCAAGGGGCTGCAGGGGTTTGATCTTTTGGGCAAGACCCTCGGCGTGATCGGCACGGGGAGCATCGGCCG
>JAXMLA010000261.1:0-1839 GCA_034370465.1 Desulfuromonadales bacterium | reverse complement strand
GCCTGGCCCCGTGCGGGGTCCTGAATTGCCGGAACGCGCCAATGAGTACGAGGATCACGGCCAGATCGATGAGGAGATCGTATGAGAGGTTCATGGCTTTTCATGCCCCTTTTCTTTTTTAAAAAGCGAGAGCATCCTGTCCGTGATCGCGAAGCCGCCAACGACATTGAACGCGGCCGTGATCAAGGCGACAGCGCCGAGGATCTTTTCGAATGATGCGGATTCAACCGCAAACAGGATCAGGGCGCCCAGGATCGTCACGGCGGAGATGGCGTTCGTCATCGACATCAGTGGCGTATGGAGAAGCGGCGGAACGCGTGAAATCAGCGCGTACCCGACCCCGAAGGAAAAAACGAACACACCGAGCATCAATAGAAAATTGGTCATGATAAACTCCGATAAAGGATTGTCAGATCTCTCCGAGCGCCTTCAGCGCACCCTTGTGGACGATTTTACCGTCAAGCGTGATCAGCGAGCTCTGGACGATATCGTCTTCCATGTCGAATACGCCGATGCCCTTTTTGAACAGATTTTCGACGTAGTAATACATATTGTTTGCGTAGAGCCAGGTCGAGTGCACGGGCACGGAACCGGGAATGTTTTTGATGCCATAAATGAAGACGCCGTGCTTGATCGTTTCGGCCCCTGGTTCCGTGAGGGCGCAGTTTCCACCCTGATCGATCGAAACATCTATGATGGAGGAGCCGGGCTTCATTTTGGCGACCATCGGTTCCGTAACAAGAATGGGCGCCACTTCGCCGGGGACCAGGGCGCAGAGCACGATGATGTCCGCATTCGCGACCACCTCTTCGATCTCGCCGCGCTCCCTGACCAGCCACTCTTCCGGGAGGGCTTTGGCGTATCCGCCATCGGCCACGGCGAATTCGGCGGGCATGTCGAATCCCGCAATCTTCGCACCGAGACTCTCCGCCTCCTGGCGCGCGTTCGGTCGGATATCGACGGCCTTGACCACCCCTCCGAGCCTTTTTGCCGTCGCGATCGCCTGAAGACCGACCACGCCCGCTCCGATCACCAGGATGTTCGCAGGTTTGATCATTCCGATGGCCGTCCCGACCATCGGGATAAACTTCGGGAAGCGGTTTGCAGCGATGAGAATGGCCTTGTAGCCGGTGATCGTACTCATCGAGGTCAGGGCGTCCATTCGCTGAGCCCTCGAAATTCGAGGGATGCTGTCCATCGTAAATGCGCTGATCTTCTTGTCGCGAAGCAGCTTCACCATACCATGATTGGCGGGCGCGGCAGGATGAAGGAATGTGATCAGCGTCTGTCTCTCTCTCAGCAGTTCCGTCTCATGCCTTCCCTGCTTCGCATCGTAAGCCGGTTCTTTGACTTTCAGGATTACGTCGGCCTTCCCGTAAACCGCCTTCGCGTCCGGCGCGATCTGCGCACCCGCCTGTTCATAATCGGCGTCGCTGTGATAAACCCCGCCGCCGGCGTTGGTCTCGATAATCACATCGAATCCGAGTTTTCTGTATTTTTTCACGGTTTCCGGTATCGCGGCCACCCTGTTCTCGTTGATCATGATTTCCTTTGGTATTCCGAGGATCATTGAGGCATCTCCTTTCTATAGGCACAGCTCAAAATCATGCTTGTTGTTGAAATGTTGTTATCCGTTTAAGATTCTGTTGACGGACTCCCGAATCGCCTTGTGAAGAATCGGTGGCTGAGGATCATTCAGCAAATGCTTCATCCCTTCGACAACCTTCCCGACTATGTCATCCGGCTTGTCGGATCCGTCACGATCTGTGATCGAAGACTTTCTCAAGGTTTTTCCCAACGCGTCGGCGGCAATAATTCTGACATCGCAGTAAAGATCTT
>JAXMLA010000260.1:0-2454 GCA_034370465.1 Desulfuromonadales bacterium | reverse complement strand
GCGTTGTCTTTGGTACAATAGGATTGCTGGAGACACGTTCCCGATGAAGACCTCCCCCCGCGCTTCTACCCGGTTGCTGATTCCCTTGTTAGTCGGGCTGCTTTTCCTAAATATTGGCTTACTGATCGCATTGGGTGTGCCCCTCATCCGCCAGCGCGGCTGGTCGCTTTTTTCAGCCACCCCGACCGCCGCCAATCCGCCCGCCTCGGATTCAGATCCGGCGCCCATCCCGGCTGTTAATTCCCCACAGCTCGAATTGCCGCCATACATCCCTCCGCCCCAAACGACATCGGTCGAAGAAGGCTTACAGCGCGACGGTTTGATCATCCTCTCGCTGCGCGACGGAAATTACAACCACCTTTTTGCCTACCATCCGCTTTACCTGCCGCTCACCCGCATCACGAACAATCCCTGGGACGACATCGCTCCCACGGTCAACCCCGAGGGCACCCAAGTGGCGTTTAGCTCACGCCGCAACGGCTACTGGAACCTGTATATCCTCGATTTGAACACCGGAAATCTGAAACAAATAACCGATACCCCTGAGTATGTCGGCGAGCCTTCCTGGTCGCCTGACGGGACTTGGCTGGTCTACGAGGGTTATTCCGGCAGTAATCTGGATATATTTGTCCTCTCAACTGCCGACCCTGCCCAAACTCCCATCCGTTTGACTGAGAGCAGCGGCATAGACGGCTCTCCGGTGTGGTCACCGCGGGGGCGCGAGGTCGCTTTCGTCTCCACCCGCAGCGGCGAGCCGGAGATCTGGCTGGCGCGGCTGGACGAGGTCGACAACCGTTTTGTCAACCTCAGCCAAAACGCTGACAGCCGCGAAAGCCACCCGGCTTGGTCGCCGGATGGACGCTACCTCGCCTGGGCGTCCGAGAGCGGCGGTGTGAGCAGTCTGATGGTGCGCGACCAGCAGAAGCCCGAAGCGACCCCGCATCTGATCGGTTCCGGCAGCCGCCCAATATGGAATCCGCAGGGAAATGTCCTCCTGGCTGAAATCCGTTTTCCGAACCACACTGCCCTGACTGCCTATACCCTCTCTGACCGCCAACCGCTCTATGCGCTCATTCGCCTCCCCGGCAGCTTGATGGGAGTAGATTGGAAGGGCGGGCGCTTCCCCGCTTTATACCGCGCTCTTCCCCGCATTTCGAATGCCGCTGAACCCTCCCCCCCGCTGTGGAGCGCAGTCCTTACTGCCAACCCCCATCCGCCTTCCGGTCGCTTCGGTATCGTCCCGTTGTTCGACGTCACCGCGCCGTATGCCTACCTCCACGACGCGGTAGACGAAGCCTTTAATAATTTGCGCCGCCAAACCGGGAGCGAGCTTGGGTGGGATCTGCTCTCCAGCCTCGAGAGCGCTTATTTCCCGCTCACAGACCCGCCGCCGCCGGGTATGGAAGCTAACTGGCTGATGACCGGGCGCGCCATCGCGCTTAACCCTGCCACCCTGAACGCGGGTTGGATGGTGATGGTGCGTGAGGAGTACGGCGGTCAAACCTATTGGCGGCTGTATGCCAAGACCCGCTTCCAGGATGGCTCCCAGGGAGCGCCGCTGCAATTGCAGCCATGGGACATCAGCGCCCGCTACGCCGGCAACCCTCAAGCCTACGAACAGGGTGGCAGGCTTGCCTCTGTCCCGGATGGATATTGGGTCGATTTCACCGAACTTGCGCAGCGCTACGGCTGGGTGCGCCTGCCGGCGCTGGTCAATTGGCGCACCTATTTCCAGGCGGCGCGGTTCAACCAATTTGTGCTCAATGAAGGGCTGGATTGGAACGCCGCCTTGCAGGAGATTTACCCGCCCGAAGCATTGGCAACCGCCACCCCCATCCCCAGCCGTACTCCCACCCCCGCCTGGACGCCAACCCCCGGCGCCGGTCAGCGGCACACCCCCACCCCCACTCCAACCATTATACCGGCAGAAGCCGGCATTACCCTCACGCCTACCCTGCACCCCACCTGGACCCCCCTCCCTTAAAATGACCTCGCCCATATCCACCGCGCGCACCCTGTTGGCAATGATACTGATCCCGGTCATTGTCGCCGCGTGTGGACAGCCTTCCCTGCCCCCACTCGCTGCTCCGGTCGCAAGCGCTCCACCTCCCATCGGGTTCGCAGGACAGCCAATTTACACTGCGCCTGATTTACCGCCGTCTTTTACGCAACTCGAACCTAACCCAGACGGCGAACTGCTGCGCTTCGCCTTCCCCACCCCCGTCAAAGAGCTGGCATCGTTGTGGCGCCCGCCCCTCTCCGATCCTCCCTGGGCGCTTTCGCCCTACGACCATTTTTACTTCACCCGTCCCATCGCTGCCGACAAGGTCAACTGGCCCCTGGCAGATTACCGCTATGGCGGTATCTTTTTCGGTGCTGACATTATTCATACCGGCATCGATCTCCCCAATCCCCGCGGGACGCCCGTCATGGCGGCTGCGCCCGGCAAGGTGA
>JAXMLA010000259.1:0-2835 GCA_034370465.1 Desulfuromonadales bacterium | reverse complement strand
GACATAATCACACGGGATGCAACAGCTAACAGCGTGTAATAGACGTAGCGAAAATCGGCAATGTCAGGATTTACTGAAAGGCCACAAATTGCTTGATTTACAGTTGCAGGAATGCGTAACCATCCCAACTGGCCTACATTCGCACCATACATGGCGACAAGTACAGTATTTGCAGGAAGGTACTTCGCCGATGAGTTTTTTAGGCCATCATCGGTGATGTGTTCCTCTGTTTCAGAGATTACACAGTCCAACAACTCCTTTGATTTTACCCAGCGGTGACCTTGGTTAATCCCACAGAAGAAATCATCTCGCTTACGAGACGGAGTGCCACCACTAGTAATTCGAGAACACAGTTCAGATATTGGACGAAAATTCATTATCCTTACGCCTGAAGTAAATCGCTAATGTTGGCGGAAATGATTTCCTCCAATCCTCTCGCCTCAGCGTTCAGCACCTCAAGGTCTTCAGTTAGAGCTTCAAGCCGTTCCGCAAAGTCGAAGTCATCCGCCCTCCGATCCGCCACCCCCACATACCGCCCCGGATTCAGACTCCACCCTTGCGTCTCGATCTCGGCCAGGGTCGCCACCTTGCACACCCCGGCGATGTCGCGGTAACGGCCCTCGGGGAACTGCTCCAGCAACTCGCCGCTGCCGGCCTCGGTTTCCACCGCTTCGCCCCGGTGCAGCCGCACGATGTTGGCGAGGTATTCCACCTGTTCCGGCAGGAAGTCGCGGATGGCCCGGCTGACTTGGCGGTAGACGCCACGGGCATCGATGAACAGCACCTTGTCGCCGCGCGTCCCCTTGGCCTTCCACTTGTCGAAGAACCACAGGGTGCAGGGCAGCGTCACGGTGTAGAAGAAGTTGGGGCCGATGGAGACGATCACGTCCACGCCTTCGCTCTGGAGCAGCTTCTTGCGGATTTCCAGTTCCGTACCCCGGGCATCCCCCGCCGAGTTCGCCATGACGAAGCCGGCCCGCCCCTTGTCGTTCAGCGCCGAGTAGAACAACTGTATCCACAGGTAGTTGGCGTTGTCGGTGCTGGGGATGCCGAAGGGGAAGCGGGGATCATCCTTGATCCGCTCCTTGTCCACGCCGGAGACGTTGAAGGGGGGATTCGCCATCACGAAGTCGAAGCGGCCGGTTTTGCCAACCGCGGCCTTGTGCGGGTCTTCGTAGTAGGTGTTGGATTCGCGGATGTCACCAGACAGACCATGCACGGCGAGGTTCATCTTCGCCAGCTTGACCGTGTCCCCGGCTTTCTCGGTGCCGAACACGGTGAGTTCATCGGCAGCCCGTTTCTTGTGCCGCCCGACGAACAAGGCGCTCTGCACGAACATGCCGCCGGAGCCACAAGCGGGATCGAAGATTTGCCCGTGGAAGGGTTCGATGATCTCGACGATCAGCTTGACGATGCTGGTAGGGGTGTAGAACACGCCGCCCTTCTGGCCTTCCGCCAGGGCGAACTTGCCGAGGAAGTATTCGTAAATCTTGCCGAAGGCGTCGCCCTCGATCGCTCCCAGGCCACCAAGGAGGCGCAGGAGTTCGACCAGCACCTTGTTCTCGACCTTGCCGTAGGAACGCGGCAGCACGCCCTTGAGTTCTTCGTTCTCGGTCTCGACGGCGGTCATCGCCTCGTTGATGGCGCGGCCGTAATCCCGCCCCTCGGCCAGATTGAGCAGGGTGGAGAAACGGGCGTTCTCGGGCAGGTAGAGCGCCCCTTCAGCTTGGTAGTCGAACTTCTCGATGTCCTCCTCCGCCATCCCGCCGGCGATCAGCCTCGCCCCGGCTTCATGGAAGCGCTGCTCGGCATAGCGCAGGAAGATCAGCCCGAGGACCGGGTTGGAGAATTCGGAGGGTTTCAGGCCGGTGTTGGCCCAGAGTTGGTCGGCGGCGGCCCAAAGGCGGTTTTCGAGGTCTTGCAGATCGATGGACATGGGCACCGCCTATTTGTTTGTTGTCGCTCCCGGGAGGGCCGGGATTATCCCAGATCGGCCATTAGCCGCGGTGACCATGTCGCGCTGGTCAACGCCTGGTACAGCACGATGCCCCCCCAACGATGGTCCAACCTATGACCGGTTGTCCACGAACAGTTGGCGGGGACGCTCTATGCCGCGTAACAAATCGACCAGGGCGGGCAGGAAGTACGCCAGCAGCAACCACAGCGAGGCATTGAAACGGATCTCAAGCATGGCGCCGGCATCCCATGTCACGCCCCGGCGCGGCGGGCCGCTTGCCGGTCCGCCAGCAGGAACAACAGGTATTGATTCAGGCTGACGCCTTCCCGCTTGGCGTTGCGGGCCAAGTCCGCATGCAGCCGGCGCGGCAGGCGCACCAGGAAGCGGCCGCTGTAGCCGGCATCATCCTGGGGCGGGGTAGGCTCGGGGATAACCCGACCGGCGCCATGAGCGGCTTGAAGCCATGCGGCAATCGCATCATGCGATTCCCGGATGGCATCGGCTTCGCTCTCGCCCCAGGCGGAACAGCCGGGCAGGTCCGGAACCAGGGCAACGAAACCTTCGTCTTCGTCGCTCCAAAAAACTTCAATCGGATAACGTGTCATTTCCATACCTCTCGATCATGCCAATCAACTGCCGCGCCTGATAAGGCGGGATAGTGCCGGCCCGGTTCTGGAAGTTGAGCAATTCCGGTTCACCGGGGCGGGCATAAGCCCGGTGCGAACCCTGCCCGCCCTTGTGCTTGAACCCCAGCTTTTCCGCCGCCCTGCAGGCGTCATCGAAGCGCACCGCCTTGGGGTTGGCGAGGATGGCGGCAAGCAGTTTTCGGGCTTGGTTCATGAGTGAATTATATCGCCGATAGTACCAAGCAAGCCGCG
>JAXMLA010000258.1:0-2189 GCA_034370465.1 Desulfuromonadales bacterium | reverse complement strand
AAACCCGAACCAAAAAGAGTATTTATGGATGGCTGAAAAAACCGGGCATTGCTGATTCCACCTTGACAAATTCCCCCGCGTTGGATAGCAGAACGATGTATTGGCGTTGACCTTCGAATGAATGGGGACTTATAGTATTGTTAAGCGTGGCGATTGCGAGTTTGGGTTGCAAGGTAAACCAGTGTGATGGATCGGAGATCGGCAGAGGCCTTGCCGACCGGGGCTTTTCGCTCGTTCCCTTTGAATCCGGCGCGGATGTTTATATCATCAACACCTGTACCGTAACCAGGCGAACCGATTACCAGTCCCGTCAGCTTATCAGACGGGCCGCCAGGCATAATCCGCAGGCCGTGATTGTCGTTACCGGCTGCTACGCCCAGACATCGCCAGGGGAAATCGCGGCCATCCCTGGAATAAGATTGATCCTTGGAAATGACAAAAAAGCCCAATTGCCGGATATTTTAACGGAAATACTTAAGGGGCATCATATTGTCCCCGAATCCCCCTCCGAAGACGATTATGATCAGGGCGCCAGCTTCCCGCATCTGTCCGGTCACACCCGGGCCTTTCTCAAGATCCAGGACGGGTGCAATTCCTCCTGCACCTACTGCATCGTCCCTTCCGCCCGGGGCGCGAGCAGGAGCGTTCCATACGATCAGGTTAAGAGACATCTGGTCCTTCTTGGTCAGAATGGCTACCGGGAAGCGGTACTCGCGGGAATCCATCTGGGAACGTATGGCGAGGACCTCTCGCCCCCGGTGAATATCCGGGATCTCATCGCCTGGGCGGACCTTGAAAGGCCCCTGGAGAGAATCCGCCTGAGTTCCTTGGAACCGACAGAGGTTTCCGAGGACATCGTCTCTTACATGCGCGCGGGGGGCATCATTTGCCCCCACCTGCATATACCGCTGCAGAGCGGTGATGACCGCATCCTGGCCGCAATGGGGAGACCCTACAACCGGGCCTTCTTCAGGGAGCTCCTGCGGGGCTTGTTCACCGTCCTGCCCGATATTGCCATCGGTCTTGATGTGATGGCCGGTTTTCCCGGCGAGGATGAAGGCGCCTTCCAGCAAACCCTGGATTTGCTGACGGAGCTGCCTGTTGCCTATTTCCATGTCTTCCCCTATTCTCCCCGTCCCGGGACCAGGGCCTCGACCATGACCGGCCAGGTGGAAGAAAGGATAAAAAAAGAGCGGGCGGCCATTTTGAGAAGACTGGGCGAGAAAAAGAGGGAAAATTACGCGCGGAAATTCATCGGCCGGGAGCTTTCCGTCCTCATCGAGGGGAAAACCGCCGATGGCGCGGAGGCCTCCGGTCTCGCGGAAAATTATCTTCCGGTGGCGATCAAGAACGGGAAGCCTCTTATGATCAACAGTATCGTCAGGGCGATTCCGGAATATTACGCCAATGACCGCCTTTATGGACGCCCGTCATGAACATTCCCGAACACAGATGGCCCGATATCCGGGCGGTAGAGACTGCCCTGGCCTATCGCTTTACAACCCCCTCGCTCCTGGATCAGGCCCTGACCCACCGCTCATTTATCCATGAGTCGCCCGGGGAGGCCGTCGGGGACAATGAACGACTCGAATTTCTCGGAGATGCCGTTCTCGATCTGGGTATCTCCAGCATCCTGATGAAGAAATTTCCCGACTATCAGGAGGGAAGTCTGACCAAGCTCAGGTCGTCTCTGGTTAATGATCGATCCCTCGCCAGGCTGGCCCAACGGCTTGACCTGGGCGATCATCTGCGGCTGGGGAAGGGGGAGGATGGTTCCGGCGGCAGAAAAAAGAATTCGGTTCTGGCCAACATTTTCGAGGCGGTTATCGCTGCCGTTTATCTGGATGCGGGTTTCGATCGGACCCTGGAAATAATAGAAAGTCTTTTCAGCACACTCTTGGCGTCGGGAGAGGATTTTCTCGGGGGCGATCCCAAAAGCGCCCTTCAGGAGCTATGCCGTAGCCGCTTCAACCTGGCGCCCTGTTATACCCTGCTTGATCAATATGGCCCCGATCACGAGAAAACCTACCTGATCAGCCTTTCTATCGACGAACGGCAAGTTGCGCAAGGAACGGGCAGAAGCAAAAAGGAGGCGGAGCAGGATGCCGCGAGGCTGGCACTGGAAGAACTGTCCCCTTCCCCGGGAGAAACCTTTTGTCGAACACCTTGATTATTCCGGTCTTTATCAT
>JAXMLA010000257.1:0-10117 GCA_034370465.1 Desulfuromonadales bacterium | reverse complement strand
AACTCCGTCACGATCAACTCCGCCATGGTCGGCAGCTTTGCCTGCAATGCCGCCGAGAGCTCGGTGCTGGTGTCGTAACACTCGGGGATGATGCCGAGCAGGGTGACGCGCGCCGGGCAGCAGTCGCGCAGATCAGCGAGGGTGAGCATCTCCTGGACGCCGATCTGGTGCGGCGAGAGTTTGGTCGGCAGGCGCTTGAGGAGGATATCCTCTTTGTCGTAACGGAGGATCGTCCCCGGCGCGCCAGCGACGGCGACGACATCGACCATGAGGACGCAATCGGCATCGTCGAACTTGTGGGCAGCCATGATCCCGAGGGTGCCGCCGTCGTACAGTTCGACATTGGCCGGAAAGGTGTAGTGCGCCTGCAGATAGCGGATCAGATGGACCCCGAAGCCTTCATCGGCAAAGATCAGATTGCCGGCGCCGAAGATGAGGATGCGCATCTACATCACCTTGACGTTGGTAATTTCATTCCCCGCCGGATCGATGGTATGCACCGCGCAGGCGATGCAGGGATCGAAGGAGTGGATGGTACGCAGCACCTCCAGCGGTTTGTCGGCCTGGGCGACGGGATTGCCGATGAGGGAGGCTTCGTAGGCGCCCATTCGCCCTTTTTCATCGCGGGGGGACGCGTTCCAGGTCGAAGGGACGACCGCCTGGTAGTTCTTGATCTTCTTGTTCTTGATCACCACCCAGTGCGACAGGGCGCCGCGTGGCGCTTCGTGGAAGCCGACGCCGCGGTATTCGCCGTCGGGGATCTCGGTGTGGTTGGCGTAGGTCGAATCCCCCTTGCCGATGTTGTCGACGAGACGGTCGAGGAAGTCGAGGGAGTAGCCGGCAAAGAGGTGGGCGCGAATGGCGCGGGCGCCGAGGCGGCCCATGGTCGAATGGAGATCGTGGACACTTATGCCGATCTGCTGGCAGGAGGAATCGACGAGCTGGCGCACCTTGACATCGCCGCCGGCATAGGCGGAGAAGAGCTGGCCCAAGGGGCCGACCTGCATCGCCTTGTCGGCGAAACGGGGCGCCTTGCACCAGCTGTACTTCCCTTCCGGGGCAAAGTCAGTGTAGGCCGGCTCGGTCTCCCCTTCCCAGGGATGGAGGGTCCCTTTCCCCTGATACCAGGCCCTGGCGACATTCTCGGTGATGCTGTTGATGAGTTCCTTATCCTGATGGGTCTTGATCAAGCGGGCGTTGAGGATGTTGCCGTCCTCGATGATGCCGCCGGGGAGGAGGAACTCGGTGTTCTTCGTATCGAGAGGGAACTCCGGCACCGCCAGATAGTTGTCGACACCCCGGCCGTAGTTGAACCAGTCCTTGTAGATGGAGGCGATGGCGATCATATCCGGATAGTAGACCTGCTGGACAAAGGCGCGGGTCTCCTCCATCAGGGCGCGCATCGCCGCGACCCGCTCCATGTTGAAGGTGGCGAGGTTCTCCATGTTGATGGCGGTGGCGACGCCGCCGACGCAGAGGTTCTGTACGTGCGGATTCTTGCCGCCGATGATGGCGACGGCCTGGGCGGCCTTGCGCTGATAATCGAGAGCCTTGAGGTAGTGGGCGACCGCCATCAAATTCGCTTCCGGCGGCAGCTGCATCGCCGGGTGCCCCCAGTAGCCGGAAGAGAAGATGCCGAGACGGCCGGTGCTGACCAGCGCCTTGAGTTTATCCTGTACTGCCTTGAATTCGGTTTCGCTGTTCCCCGGCCACTCGGAGATCGACTGGGCGAGCTGGGCGGTCTTCTTCGGATCGGCGGAGAGGGCGGAGACGACATCGACCCAGTCGAGGGCGGAGAGATGGTAGAAGTGGACGATATGGTCCTGCACCGAATGCTGGGCGATCATCAGGTTGCGGATGAGCTGGGCATTGAGGGGGACTTCGACATTGAGGGCATGCTCGACCGAGCGGATCGAGGAGATGGCGTGGACAGTAGTGCAGACGCCGCAGAAGCGCTGCACATACGACCAGGCATCTTCCGGGGGACGTCCCTTGAGGATCGTTTCGATCCCGCGCCACATCTGCGCGGAGGACCAGGCGTCGGTGACGCGGCCGTTGTTGACTTCAACATCGATGCGCAGGTGCCCTTCAATACGGGTAATCGGGTCAAGAGTGATACGAGCCATTTATCGGTTCCTCCGAAAAGTTTTTTATTGATTTATTGTAGGGGCGGCGCTTGCTCCGCCCGCCTTGGGCGCGGCAAGCAGCGCCCCTACGTTTCATTAATCGTTTACGCCTTCGCCCCCTTAACCTCCGGCAGATGCCGTCCCTGCCCGTAAGGGAGGTGGAGATCGAAGTGAAGTTTGGGTAGAACCGGGAAGACCTTGACCAGCACCTGATAACCGAGGATCTCAAAGGCGATGATGCCGACGGTGATCATCAGTTCGGCCAGGGAGGGGAAGTAGTGCCACCCCTTCCCCGGCTGAAAGCCGATCAGATAGACGTTGAAGCGATACAGGGCGCCGCCGATGGTGATCAGCGCCGCCGAGATGAAGAGCCAGCGCACCGACTCCCGCTTGCGGCTGTTAAAGAGGATCAGCGAGCCACCGGCGATGAGGAAAAATTCGAGGAGGAAGAAGCCGGAATAGAAGTCGAGAGCCAGGGCGGTGCCGAGCTGGCCGCGCCAGGCGAGATCACCGATAACGACGGTGAGCCAGATCAGGGTCAGGGCGGGGATGATTTTTGCGAGACCAGCAAGCTCTTTGACTTCAAAGGGGCGCTTGAAGAAATAAGAGGAGATAATCGACTCAATCAGGACGATAGAGAATCCGATATAGATGCAGTTGATAAGAAAGAGCAGGGGGAGAAAGCCGGTATGCCACAAGGGGTGGACCTTGGTCGAGGCGATCAGGACCAGCGACCCGAGGGAGGACTGGTGCATGGTCGGCAGAGTAATGCCGAGGACGATCACAAAGATAAGCACCTTGTTGAGCTTCGGTCGCAGCCAGGCAGCGCCGAGGCGGAGGCGTTCGAGCTTGGAGAGGACGGCGGCGCGATCCGGCTTGATGTGCGGTTCCAGCCAGTCGAGGAGGGCATGGGTGCGCCGCCATTTCCCTTCTTCGATCGTCGTCAAAATTGCTGGCAGGAATTCGATGAGAAGGACGGTGGTATAAGCCATGACACAGAGGGCGACTTCAAACATCGCCGAATTCAATTGCCAGCGGGAGGGAATGAAAAAATTGTAGGCATTCCACGGGCGGCCGACATCGACCATGACCGAGAAGCCGGCGAGTCCGTAGCCGAAGAGGCTGGTGAGGACCGCTGAGCGGATCATCGGGTGATACTGCATGTGGTTGCGGATGTAGATGAGGATCGCCATGGCGTAACCACCGCAGGCGATGGCAGTTCCGGTGGCGACGTCGTAGGTAATCCAGATCCCCCAGGGGTAACCGTCGTTCATGTTCGAGACCGCGCCGATCCCTTTGATAAAACGCAGGGCGATCAGGGCAAAGCCGATCAGGGTCAAAGTGAGAAGGACATAAAAGGACGGGGTGAGGATCTTGGCCTGGTGCGTCTGGTAATCGTCATGGTGGCTCATGCGTCCCCCCCTTTCTTGTCCGCGCTCTTTTGTTGCTCCGCCTTTTTCATGTTGCGGATGGCGACATAGCAAAGACTGCCGTAAAGGGCGACCGGAGCGATAAAGCCTTTGTAGATGGTATGCTGGATCTTCTCGGAAAACTCCGCCGGTGGCTGATCGCCGACAATCGGCAGGCCGAGCCTTTCAAAGGGGAGTCCGGCGAGGCAAAGATGATTGAGGCCCCCGAGCTCCTGCGCGCCGTAGATGTACTGAATATATTTCTCCGGCTCGGCATCGAGGCGACGCTGCGCTTCGATCAGGAGATCACCGCGCTTGCCGAAATGGATGGCATCGACCGGGCAGACGCTGGCGCAGCCGGTGGTGCCGGTACGCGGCAGCTCGGTGCTTTTGCACATGTCACACTTGACGATCTGCGGCAAAGCCTTGTCCCACTGAAAACGGGGGATATTGAAGGCGCAGGCGATCTGGCAATAGCGGCAGCCGATACAGATCCCCTTGTCGTAGGTGACGATACCGCTCTCGGGGTCACGGATCATGGCGCTGACCGGACAGACCGAGACGCAGGAGGGCTTTTGGCAGTGCATGCAGGAGTGCTTGACGTAAGACCACTTGGTTGGCGATTCTTTATGCAGTTTGATCAGGGTGCGGGTATCGCCGGAAAGATCGGCCGGCGCATCCCAGAGCCCGTCCGGATCGAACTCGGCCTGTTCGTAGGAAAGACTGCCGCTGTCGAGGTTGACCCGTTTGCAGATGGTCATGCACGCTTTGCAGCCGACACAGCGAGTGGCGTCATAAAGCATCGCCACATTGTCGTTATCGATCTTCAGCCCTTCCGACGCATCGGCGCTGCCACCCATCGTCCCCGTGGCCAGGGCCGCACCGCCGACGCCGACCATCTTGAGGAAGTTGCGTCTACTCGGATTTTTCATGCCCCTCCTCCTTCTGCACGGCGTCAGGGAGCTTCTTGCCGAGCATGGCGCCGGCGCCGACCACCGCCCCGGCGGCGAGACCGACGATGCCGGTGGTCAGGGGATCGATCCCTTTGCTGCGATTGGCCGATTCGACCGGGGCGTAGCTGTTGAAGGGGGTCGGTTCATGAATCTGGACTTTGTCACTGATCGCCGACTTGAAGAGGATATCCGGCTCGGTGCAGCCGATACAGGGATGACCGATGGAGACCGGCCAGGCGCCGACATCGTTGAAACGGACGACCGAACAGTTGGCGTGGGTCACCGGCCCTTTGCAGCCGAGTTTGTAAAGGCAATGCCCCTGGCTGTGATCGTCGTCACCATACTTTGAAGCAAAGCGGCCGGCATCGAAATGGGGGCGGCGCTCGCAGTGCTGATGAATGAGGCGGCCGTAAGCGAATTTGGGGCGGCCCATGCTATCGAGTTCCGGGAGTTTGTCGAAGGTGGCGTAGTAAAGGACGGTGGAAAGGAAGTTGTAGGGGTTGGGGGGACAGCCGGGGATATTGATGATTGCCTTGTCCTTGACGATCTCACCGACGCCGACCGCGCCGGTTGGATTCGGACCGACCGACTGGATGCCGCCGTAGCTGGCACAGGTCCCCATCGAGATGATCGCCGCCGCCCCGGCCGCGACCTCCTTGAGGGAATCGATGGCGGTCTTGCCCGCCACCTTGCAGTAGATGCCGTCGTGGCGGGTGGGGATGGCCCCTTCGACAACGAGGATGTACTTGCCGTAGTTGGCCTGCATCGAATCGTGCAGCGCTTTTTCGGCCTGATGCCCGGACCCGGCCATCAGCGTTTCGTGGTAGTCGAGGGAGATCATGTCGAGGATCAGCGTCGCCACCTCGGGATGGGAAGAGCGCAGCAGCGATTCCGAACAGCCGGTACACTCCTGAAAATGGAGCCAGATCACCGGCGGCCGCTTGTCCGGGTTCTCCGCTGTTGCCGCCAATGCCTCGGACATACCATAAGGCAGGCCGAGCATCGCCGAGACCGTGACGATCGTCTTGATGAAGTCACGGCGGTTGATTTCAGGTAAAAACTCTTGAAAGCCCATAAAAACCTCTCTCCTTGCAGGGAATAGCAATGACTGCTGAAAACGTTGCTATGGCAAGCCGTATGCCAAGAGAGGTGATAGCGATATCCATTCGAAATTGTTATATTTTATGGCGGAAGTGACTTTTGACTCGTTCCCTTCTTGATTCTTTTTGGCCGCGCCTGTATCCTTTTGTCCCGAATCCAAAACAACGACTGGAAATAATGATGTCAACTGTCTTTATCTGTGACGACGAAGAAGATCTCCTGCGTTATCTCGGCAAACTCCTGGTCGCCAGCGGCTATCAGGTCGAGACCTTTTCCCGCGGCATCGATCTCCTTGAACGCCTTAATGCCGGCGATACCCCCCCCTGCGACGCCATCCTCCAGGATGTCCGGATGCCCGATATGGACGGGCTGCAGACTCTGGCCCTCGCCCGCACTCGCTGGCCGCAGGTGCCGGTGGTGGTGATGACCGCCCACGCCGCCATCGATGATGCGGTGCAGGCGATGAAGCAGGGGGCCTACGATTACCTGACCAAACCCTTCCCAAAGGAGAAGATCCTCGGCCTGTTGCACCACCTCCTCGACCACCGCCGCCTTGAGACCGAGAACCTGCTATTGCGCCAGGAACTGCATCGCTCGCAAGTCGGGCGCAATGAAATCGTTTTTCGCAGCGCCGCCTTCCGTAGCGTTTACGATCTTACCCTGCAGGTCGCCGAAAGTGACGCCAACATCCTGATTACCGGTGAATCCGGCACCGGCAAAGAACTGATCGCCGCGGCCCTGCACTACAACAGCCCGCGTTGCCAAGCCCCCTTTGTGACTCTCAACTGCGCCACCCTTACTGACAATCTCCTGGAAAGCCAGCTCTTCGGCCATATCCGCGGCGCCTTTACCGGCGCCATCGTCAACCAGAAAGGGCTCCTCGAAGAAGCCGACGGTGGCACCCTCTTTCTCGACGAAATCGGCGATGTCAGCCCGGCGGTACAGGCGAAGCTGCTGCGGGTGACGCAGGAGAAGGAGTTCATGCCGATCGGCAGCACCCGCTCCCGCAAGGTCGATGTCCGTTTTGTCGCCGCCACCAACAAAGAGATGCTGCAGGAAGTCAAGGAAGGGCGCTTTCGCGAAGATCTTTACTACCGCCTCAACGTCATCAATCTCACCCTGCCGCCGCTGCGCGAGCGCAAGGACGATATCGAACCCCTCGCCCAGCACTTTCTGGAAATGCAGGCGCTGCGGATGAAACGCAACGTGCGCGGCTTTGAGCGTGCCGCTCTCGACCTCCTGTTAGCCTACGACTGGCCGGGGAATGTCCGCGAACTCGAAAACGTCATCGAGCGCGCCGTCATCCTTTGTCGCGGCGACGAGATCACCGCCAGCCTGCTGCCGCTGCGGCCGCAACGGGCTGCCGCAATTGCCGCGGAGATGCCCGTTGCCCTCATCCCTCTCGACGAGATCGAGCGCCGCCATATCGGCGTGGTCCTCAAGGAGACCGGTTTCCACAAAAGCCGCAGTGCCGAGATTCTCGGCATCTCGCGCAAGACCCTCGATCGCAAGATTGTCGAATACGGCATCCAGGAGTAGCGGCGATGAATCGTTTCCGCACCTCGATCCGCGTCAAACTCACCGTCACCATCCTCCTGCCGCTGATCGCCACGGTCGCCCTCTGCTGGATGGTCGGGGCGTCGCTGATGACCAACCGATTGGTCAACATCGCCCAGCAGGCAGTGGCGGCCGACCTCAATGCCGCGCAGGGGATTCTCAACGCTGAAGTAAGCCACGTTGCCGAGAGTGTCAAACTCGCCAGCCAGGCCCCGGCCCTCGTCGCCCGGCAGCAAAACCGGGTGGAAGCCGCCGTTCTGGAAACCCTGCAAAGCAGCGCCCGCAGCGGCCGGCTGAGCTTTTTGACGGTCATTGATCGTTATGGCAATCCCCTTTACCGCTTGGGGAGCAACGAGCTTTCCGGCCGCCTGGGCGCTGAAAATGCCCTGGTGAGTGCCGCCCTGGCCGGAGAAGCGGTGAGCGGCATCGAAGTCCTCAGTGCCGAAGCCGCCTTACGGGAAAATCCGCAATTGCGGTCGCAACTGACGGTCACAGTGCAGGCAACGCCGCATGCGCAGCAGCACACGGTCGCTCATGAAAACCGCGGGATGTTTCTGAGCGCGGCGGTACCGCTGCGGGATCAGGGGGGGGAGATCATCGGCGCCCTGTGGGGCGGACAGCTCCTGAATCAGGAAGGGCGCATTGTCGAGCAGATTGTGCAGGTCCTCTTTGGCGGCGGGGAAGAGCGGCAGCTGCGGCACGGCAACGCCACCCTTTTTCTTGACGATGTCCGCATCAGCACCACCGTGCAGAACGAAGAAGGGGAACGCGCCCTCGGCAGCTTGATGGCCGATGAAGTACGCCAGGTGATCAGCCGCGGCGAGCGCTGGCTCGGCCGCGCCTTTGTGGTCAATGCCTGGCATCTCTCTGCTTACGAACCGCTGCGCAACCGCAACAACGCAGTCATCGGCGCCCTGTATGTCGGCATCCCCGAAGCCCCCTTTGATCTGCTGCGGACCCGCATCAACCTCACCTTTGCCGCCATTCTCGCCGGGGTCGCCGTGATCGGTGCCCTGGTCGCTGCCTGGCTCGGTGCGTCCCTGGCCCGGCCGATCAAAGCCCTGGAAGAAGGGGTGCGCCGCGTCGCCAACGGCGAATCCGCACCGAATATTGCCGTGCAGGGGCACGATGAAATTGCCGCCCTCGGGGAGGAATTCAACACCATGAAACAGCGTCTGGTCAGCCGCGATGAAGAGATTCGTGGCCTCAACCGGACGCTGGAAGCGAAAGTCGAAGCCCGCACCGCCGAGTTGGCGGAGAAGAGCGCTGAACTCCTTGATGCCCAGAAGGAGCTTTCCCGCGCTGAACGCCTCGCCTCCATCGGCCTTTTGGCTTCCGGGGTGGCGCACGAAATCAACAACCCGATGGCGATCATTCGCGGCAACGCCGAACTGCTGCTGATGAACGAGGAGAAGAGCGAAGAGGCGGAGACCATCCTCCGCCAGAGCGGGCGCATCGAGCGGATCGTCGCCAATCTCCTCACCTTTTCCCGCGGTAGCGAACTCCACCTCGGCTCCGTCCGGCCGGCGCAGCTCCTCGATGATATCCTCACCGGGATCCGGCACCAGATCCCCCTGAACCGCCATACGGTCACTTGTCACCACCTCGCTCCCGAAGCGATGGTGATCGGCGATGAAGATCAGCTCCGTCAGGTCTTCACCAATCTGCTGATTAACGCCCTGCAGGTGATGCCGGATGGCGGCGACCTCGGCATCGTCAGCGCCACGACCGATCAGGGCGCCTGCCGGATCACCATCAGCGACAGCGGCCCCGGCCTCAGCCCGGAAGCGCTGGAGAAGCTCTTTACCCCCTTTTTCACCACCCGCCGCGGCGGCACCGGCCTCGGCCTGGCGATCTCCTACGCCATTGTCCGCGACCACGGCGGCAGCATCAGTGTTGAGAATATTCAGGGCGGCGGCGCCGCCTTTACCGTATTGTTACCTTAACCCTTAACCGAAGGAGCCCCCATGCCCCACTACGCCCTGACCATCATCGGCCGCGACCGGCCCGGCATCGTCACCGAGGTCACTGAAATCCTCTTTAAACTCGGCTGCAACATCGCCGACTCCAGCAGCACCCTCCTCGGCGGCCAGTACGCGATGATCCAGATCATCTCCCACCCGACGATCGACTCCACCGACGAAGTCGCCGCCGCCTTTGCCCCCCTGGAAGCGAGCGGCCTCTCGGCCTTTGTCCGCCGCATCGAAGCGGAAAAGCTCCAGAAACAGGAGATCGGCGGCGAAATCTACATGATCTCGGTCTACGGCTCCGACAAGCCGGGGATCGTTTATCGCGTCGCCAAAGAACTCTCCGAGCGCCAGGTCAATATCACCGACCTCAACACCAAGCTCGTCGGCTCGGAAGCGCGGCCGGTCTACGTGATGATGCTCGAAGCGGTTCTGCCGGAAAATATCGACGAAGCCGAGCTCACCCGGGTGCTCATGGCGTTGCAGGGGGAGTTGCAGGTCGACATTACCATCCGCTCGATTACCCCGGTGGAATTGTAATCATGGCGATCTGCGAAATCCTCATCTATCCGGACGAACGACTGAAGACAATCTGCACGCCGGTGGCACAGCTCGACAACGACGTCGATGCCCTCATCCAGAATCTCGTCGACACCATGCTCGCCTCCGGCCATTCAGTCGGCGTCGCCGCCCCGCAGATCGGTGATCTGCGCCGGGTGGCGGTGGTCGATGTCTCGGGCAGCAAACTTGGCCGCGACAACCATCACGGGCTGCTGACCATGATCAATCCGGAAATCATTTCGCGCAGCGGTCAGAAGGTCATGCGCGAAGGGTGTATGAGCGTCCCCGACTACACCGGCAACGTCACCCGCGCCGAAGAGATCGTCGTCGAATTTCTTGATCGGGATGGCAGCGAGCGCGTCATCCGCGCTTCCGGCTTCGAAGCGGTGGCGATCCAGCACGAGCTCGATCATCTCGACGGTTTGCTCTTTCTCGACCGCGTC